>NZ_JBSXOK010000034.1:0-15684 GCF_056859415.1 Zunongwangia sp. L-65 | reverse complement strand
AGATTGTTGATGAAAGTCTGAACTTGGGTCTGAATCGAACGATGAACTTTATGTTCTGAGCGATATTAGTGTACCCGAGTTCAGCTCTCTTTTCTTTGTTAATACTGCTATAAAAATAACAATACAAGTCTAAAGGAGTGAATTTCAATGATCATTGAAATTCGTATCGAGACCTCGTTTCTTTTTACTTCTCGATACTATTTTATTTTCGCTATCGCTACAATAAAATCACTCGAAGTGACAGTAGCGTTCAAAGTTGAAAAGTTTAAGGTTTAAAGTTGTTTTTTTCTTTTTTCATTATTGAGGAGATCTCCTTGCCTAGTCTGCCTGTGAAGCATGGTTAAGGATGGCAAAAATTAGATTGAGTAGATAAAAATTTCGATATCATTTCGACTGAAGCACAGCGGAATGGAGAAATCTTAATTTTCAGTTCCTATTGAAAATCGATTTCTCGACTCGTGCCTCGCTAGAAATGACAAATACCGGTTTTACTACTTTCTCTTCTTTTATTGAAATATAATCATTACTCTACCTAAATCTAGCTATCACACCAATTAGGATGACGTGATTTTCTTTGTTCTTATCTCCTGTCTCTTGTTTCCAAATTCAAGGTTTAAAGTTGTTTTTTCTAGCGCATTTAAAATTTATATTCATTGCCACATCTTCAAATCATCACATTTTCAAATTGCCATATCATCTTTGACTTCGATACAATTGCTTCTGCGTCACAATCACTCAGCCGCCGCGAATCATCACATCATCACATTTTCAAATTATAACATTTTCAAATTGCCATATCATCTTTGACTTCGATACAATTGCTCCTGCGTCACAATCACTCAGCCGCCGCGAATCATCACATCATCACATTTTCAAATCGTCGCATTTACTGTTCTTATTTTACAACGCATAAATTAGTGCTCCATAAGCAGGAATATTCACTTTACCTGTCCATTCTTTTTGGTCTGATTCTTCATGTACTTTTTGGATGTCTTCTACCGGTAATTCAGAGAAATCTTTATCGTAACCTTTCCATGTACTGTTAAATTTTATTTTCCAGTTTTTATCTGCTTCAATACCAATTCCGTAGTCTTCAAAATCATTATTTCCGAAGTTAAGAATTATCAGGGCAGGCTGTGCCCCGTCCATTGCACGTTTATAAGCCAAAATTTTATTTTTCTGGTTAAAATGGATGATTTCAGTATGTTGTCCTTTAAGGCCTTCCGCGCCTGGGGTTTCTCCGGTTCTCAGTTTAATAAGATCGGCACTAAGTTGATCGATTCCTTCAAGTCGGTTTAATTTGTCCCAGTTGAGTTCTTCCGTATCTTTAAAATAGCCGTCTTCTAAAAATTCCTGTCCCTGAAAAATCATGGGAATTCCTGGGGAAGTCATCACCAGTACTAAACCTAAGATGGATCGTTTTTTAGCAAAACTACTTTCGGCATCGCCGGGTTGAATTTCTTCCGGAACCCTGGCTTTTCCGTTGGCAACTTCGTCATGGGATTCGGTGTAGATTACCCGATTAAATACATCGTCGTTATACTTGTAAACTATGGCATCAACAATTTTTTGCAGGTCGCGTTCATCATCGTTTAATGCCGTTAATACTTCTCTTACCGGATGTACAAATTTCATATCCCACTGTGTTCCATATCCAATCCCCCCATTTTCTGTAGGGGCTGTGATGATATTGTCAGCTTTAAGATCTTCCGCAATGGTTATGGTATTGGGATATTTATGTCGAATTTCAGCATTTATGTCTCGCATCATGATGATGCCCTCAAGAATTTCGGTATCAAAACCTAATCCGCCACCTTCATATCTAATGTAGGATGTGGCATCCATACGAAGACCATCGCAATGATATTTTTCGATCCACATTAAAGCATTATCCCTAAAATACTGCCGAACTTCAGGGCGGCCATAATCTGGTCGTGTATCACCCCAGGGCGTATCGCTGCGGTGATCATTATAAAAATAAATCCCTCCTTTATCATTCTCCTGCCAACCGTCAAATTGCCATAGATCGACATCAGATGGCCCTAAATGATTGTACACAACATCCATAATGACTCCAATTCCTTTTTGATGTGCTGTCTTTATTAATTGAAAAAGACCTTCAGGTCCGCCATAATCCTGTTCTATAGCAAAAGGATGTGCTGGATTATAACCCCAGGAAATTCCACCGGCAAATTCGGCTACCGGCAGTAATTCGATACAATTAATACCGAGAGATTTCAGGTAATCCAGTTTTTCGATAACATCCTGAAAAGTACCTACAGCATCTGGATTTTTACGGTTAAAAGTACCCACATGAAGTTCGTAAATCACCAGCGAATTCCACGGAGGTAATTGAAAATTATCTTCTTCCCAATCAAAATTAAGATCCCGAATTATTGAATTTCCGTCGCTATTGGTGACTTCAAAAGCGTAGGGATCGTTTTTGTACACTGAAATATCACCGTTTTCGATATGATATTTATATTGATCGCCTTTTTTTGCTTTGGTGGTCGTGGCTGCCCAATAGCCGTTTTCTTCTGGCTCTAGAGGCAAATCGTTTGGGTTCCAGTCATTAAAATCGCCTGTAACACTTACTTTATCGGCATTGGGAGCCCAAACCCTAAATGTAGTTTTATCATCTTCTGGTATAGCACCCATCCCATCAGAGGGAGCTATAGGATAACTTAGCTTATTTTCTTCCATCATCTTCAGTTTTTATTTGCGCCGCCAAAGGGTTTAATACCCCGAGGCTCGTCTTGTAATTATAATTTTGTTTCTATCGAATGCCTCGTGGGCTTGCCCCGAGGTAGTTTAGTCTAATTTACTGCTGAAAATGATTGTATATTTTTAATTGTGAGTTATTTAACCCGGTCTAAAATTTTTAAGAGTTTTTGATATTTTCTAGTTTTGGCATG
Source organism: Zunongwangia sp. L-65 (assembly GCF_056859415.1). NCBI lineage: Bacteria > Pseudomonadati > Bacteroidota > Flavobacteriia > Flavobacteriales > Flavobacteriaceae > Zunongwangia > Zunongwangia sp. L-65. The sequence continues at coordinate 12,769 of NZ_JBSXOK010000034.1, read as the reverse complement.
ACCAGAGTTTAAGTTTATTTTTCTAACTTTCAGGTTTTTAAAATTTATTAAATCTTTAATGAATTTTTTATTAGAAGAACCAAATTTAAATAGATTATGATTTTTGAACAAAGCTGGCGGTGGTATGGTCCTAATGATCCGGTAAAACTGGCTACTATAAAACAAGCAGGAGCACATGGTGTTGTCACTGCTTTACATCAAATTCCCGTTGGTGAAATCTGGACGAAAGAAGCTATTAAAGAGCGTATTTCTCAGATCGAAGAAAGCAATCGATTGCACTCTTTTAAATTGCATTGGAATGTGGTAGAAAGTTTGCCGGTGCACGAATTTATAAAACAAGGAAGACCGGAAAGAGATCAACTGATCGAGAACTACAAAGAAAGCATTAAAAATTTAGCGGCTTGCGGTGTTAAAACTATCTGCTATAATTTTATGCCTATTCTGGACTGGTTAAGAACTAACGTTCGATACGAACTGGAGGATGGGAGTACCGCCTTGCTTCATGATATGGTTGATGTAGTGATTTTTGATGTATATATGTTACAACGAGAAAATGCTGAACAATCATATTCGGATGATATTTTGATGCGCGCTAAAGCGAAATATAAAAGTCTTTCAGATCATGAAATCGCTGTTTTAAAGCAAAGTTTATTAATGGCATTGCCCGGAGATAAAGATGGTTTTACCATTGAAAAATTAAAAAATGGGCTGAAACAATATGATGGTATTTCAAGAGAACAATTACAGGAAAACCTTATTTATTTTCTAACGGAAGTAATTCCTGTCGCTGAAGAATTAAATGTTGTACTGGCGATTCACCCTGATGATCCACCATGGCCTGTTTTTGGGCTTCCCAGAATTGTAAGTACAGCTGAAGATTTAAAATTTATTTTTGAAGCAGTTCCTTCAGTTCATAACGGACTTACATTTTGTAGTGGTAGCTTAGGCGCTTCCGAAGAAAATAAATTAACCGGTATTATTGAAACCTGGTATAAGCGTATTCATTTTGTGCATTTGCGTTCTGTAAACCGAGTAGCGCCTTATCACTTTTATGAAGCCAATCATTTAGAAGGAAGTGCTGAAATGTATAATTTGATCAGAAAATTCTATGAGTGCCATCAAAAAGATCATAGGGTTTTACCAATGCGTCCAGACCATGGTCATGAAATGATGGATGACCAAGGGAAACCTTATTATCCGGGATATTCGGCTATAGGTCGTTTACGCGGCTTGGCGGAATTACGCGGATTAGAATTTGGAATTATAAATTCATTGAAATAAAAATATGTTTGAATTAAATGGAAAAGTAGCAATTGTAACCGGCGGAAACGGAGTTTTAGGTGGGGCAATTGCACACGGACTATCAAAAAATGGGGCTAAAGTAGCAGTTTTGGGTAGAACCGAAGAAACAGTAGAACACCGAGTTAAAGAAATAAAAGATAAAGGAGGAGAAGCTTTAGCAGTTGTAGCCGATGTATTGAATAAAGAAAGTTTAATGGCAGCTAAAGATAAAATCCTGGATAAATGGGGAAGTATTGATATTTTGGTAAATGGAGCCGGTGGAAATAAAAAGGGAGCGGTAATTACCCCAGATCAGGAGTTTTTTGATCTTTCTTTGGAAGCGCTAGATGGAGTTAATCAGCTTAATTTTAATGGTACCGTTTTACCAACACTGGTTTTTGCTAAAGAAATGGTGAAACAGAAAAAAGGCAGCGTGATCAATATATCCTCGATGGCTGCCCAAAAAACCATTACCAGAGTGATGGGCTATTCTGCTTCAAAAGCTGCTATAGATAATTTTACAAAATGGCTTGCCGTAGAACTCAATCATAAATATGGAGAAGGTCTTCGTGTAAATGCCATTGCACCTGGATTTTTTGTAGGAGAACAAAATCGTGACTTGCTATTAAATCAGGATGGGTCTTTAACCAGTAGAGGTCAAAAAATTGTTGATAATACGCCTATGGCCAGATTTGGCGAACCCGAAGAATTACAGGGAGCCGCGGTTTGGTTAGCAAGTGATGCGTCTGCTTTTGTAACCGGTATAGTTATTCCTGTTGATGGAGGTTTTAGTGCCTTTGGAGGGATTTAACTCTCGATTAGAAGAGTTATCAAAGAAAAGTTATAGCTAATACACTTATGTAATGTATATATAAGTGTATTAGTAAATCTAAAATTCAGAAGTCGCTTTAGAGTTTTCTTATTTAGGATTTGATAATAAGGTTATAAAATTGAATAATAACTACGAAAATTGATTTAAGATAAAGCTAAATGTAAATGAGGAGAGGCCTATCTCATCAACTGTGTATATAGAAAGAGGCCAATCTTTTACCATTAGCCTCTTTACTTAAGTATTCACCGCAAAAATTTCTTTTAGCTGTTTAACCATTCCACCATTACCGTTTAGGGTGATTTCCCCAATTTTGTCGGCAATTTTTTCAACATACTCCATTTCCTTTAGTTTGTACAACATTTCGTTGTCAGCCATCAATTTAGCCGTATTCAACAAACTTCGGGTAGAAGCAGTTTCTTCCCTTCTGGTAATCACACTTGCCTGTGCTCTTTTTTCAGCAATCAATACCTGGTTCATAATATCTTTCATTTCACCAGTTAAAATCACATCCTTAATACCACAAGACAAGAGTTGAACACCTAGATCCTCGGTTACTTCAAGTACCTCTGTAAAAACAGATTCAGCAATCGTCACTTTGTTAGAAAGCAATTCATCTAAGGTGTATTGTCCCACAAATGCTCTAAGGCTTAACTGCAAGGCCACATACAATTGCTTGCTGTAATCTTTGTTGTCTAAAATTGCCTTTTCGCTATTCACTACTTTGTAGTTTGCAAAAAAGTTAATTCTAATTGCTGCCTTATCTTTGGTTAACAATTCCTGACCGCTAACTTCCAGTTGCAAATGCCTTAAATCTACACGAGCAATTTTTACACTGGTGTCGTTTTTCCAAAATCGGTAGATACCGGCATTGAGCTTTTGTGTGTAAACATCATCGATCATCAACAAAGCTTCTTCGTGGGCTGATACTTCAAAAACCCTTACAAATCTTGCCAATTCGTACCTGGAAAGTAAGTTGCTATCAATTTCTTTGGGGATTTCTAGCTGACTCATATCTGCTTTTATAAAGTTGTAATCCAACAATTTATTCCAGAACAAATGTCTACCCGAAGTTAATACTTCCCTGAAATTTCCGTTTTCAAAAACCAAAACCAACTCCTGATCTTTCACTTCTACTACATGTAACATTTCAATCAATTCATTGCAATCCTTCACCATTTCAAAAGCAACAGGCAATTCAAGTCTTTTGGTAAGATCGTATCTAATCAACATTTCATTAAAAAATAGCCAATGAGTTCCTTTTTCAAGCACCTTGATCAATTCGCCATTTTTAAAAACCAATCCAATCGTTCCGTTGGTAATTCTAACTCGTTTCATTTTCTTTTTATTTAAAATTCAACATTCAATTTTGGCAATTCTAGAACCTGCCTACTTTTAAAAGTATATTTTGGGCGTATCCCTAGCGGGTCGGGCTTTTCGCTGTATCTTTTTAAATTTCAAAAATTTAAAAAGGATACCGCTACAATCCCTTACGCAATTTTCAATCATCAAAAAACCTAAAAGCGAATGATCTTTACCTTGCGGAACCTTCAATAATTAATAACGGCCACCAATTGGTTTTATAAATTTTGAACCTAAGAATTTAGCCTTTTCAGCCTTCATTGTTACGCTCAAGCATCACAAAAGCAATAGCTTTGGTTACTAAGTGATTGTGGGTTCTGGCAAGGCTCAGATTGCTCCTTCTAATCATAGAATTTGCCCATTCACTTTTTCGGTTTTTTAGTTTTCAGTTTTAAAGCATAACGGCTTAGGAGACCTGTTTTACGAGTGGTCAACTACTTGTGACTAGATTAAAGTCTAGCTTCCTACTCTGCCAATTGAGTTACAAAAGCCTTTAGCTTTTGACGGGACTCGAACCCGCAACAAAGAAATCTGTTGTTCTAACCGAGCTGAACTATAATGTTTAAAACATTAGTGGGAGTCGAACCCACGACCTACAGAGCTGTGCAATAATTATGGTATACTGCGAACCTTCAAACCAAGTTGAACATAAAATCATTATACTTTTCAGCAATGTATTATGCAATAGTGCTATACAGAAACACCCAACAAGACTTGAATTTGAAATTTTTATGTACCTGTGTTTGATGTAACCGAGTCCCGGAGGCTGAGTGAAATCTTTGTAAAAAGATTTTGTATCGAAGCCTCCATTTTGGTAACATTTCGATACAAATTTTCCTTGAAAATTCACTCAATGACCCAAAATGGTGGTAATCAAATTTTAAATCAAACACAGGTTAGGAGGAACAGACAGGAATCGAACCTGTATCTTCAGATTTTCAGTCTGTCGCATAGACCTGCTTTGCTACTTTTCCAAATTCGGGTAATGCATTTTTACATTGCCCGGCGCCCGTCAAACCGCCTATTTCTTTTTCTTCTTTTTGTTTTTCTTGTTCTTATTTTTCGATTTTTTCTTTTTAGGCATTTTATCTTTAATCCTATCTTTTTCAGCTTTTAAAAACGAGATGTAGCCATTGTTAAAAGCATATTTTTTAGACATTTTAAAGCTTTTAAGCGCTTTTTTATAGGTAAACAAAGCCTCGTAAATTTGTCCTTGAATGGTGTAAATCACCCCCTTGTCGGTCCCTTTTACTTTTAACGCAAAATCGATAAGTTTTAAAGCTTCCTCGTAATCCTCGTTAGCAAGCAAAGCATATAAATAATCAGGATAAATGCTCGCCATTTCCATATTATTGGCCAAAGCTTCTGCATACAAGGATTTAGCTATTTCATAATCGCCTAACTGTTCCGAGTGTATTTTGGCTAATAAGCATAAGGCTTTAGCGTTGGTAGGTTCATAAGAAAGCGCATAATTTAAGGCTTCTATGGTTTCTTCCAACTCATAAGGATAAGCGTCGAGTGCTTTAAATAAATAGATGTTATGTAAATTCGTGTCCATCACGGTTTAAATTTTGTTCTTTAATTGTTAGTTTAAGAACCGCGACAGATCAATAAGAGTGAAGAAAATTCAGTCTGAAAATAAATCTGAAGCGGTTAGGTCTTGGCTTCAGATTTTTTCATTTATAACAAATTATAAGTATAAAAATCTTGAAGCGCTTTTTCACAAGTCCAATCACCTGGCTCTAAATATATATGTGATGTAAATTGCATACTTCTTGTTTTTAATTGTTTTGCTTGATTGCGGTGCAAATATGTAAACTATTTTTTAATCCCACAACTTAAATTTGAATTTATTTTACTGAAAATCAGTTAGTTGGATATGTTTTTAAGCATAGGGATTCCTGTCCGCTAATAGCAGATTTTCTTTCAATGGTCTAAAAAATTCAGAATGAATAATTTAGTAGTTCGTTTGTTCAAATATTTGTGTGTTAAAGTTGTTCAATAAATTTTCAAATTAATTCATAAAAAAAGCGTCTAAAAATAATTTCTAGACGCTTTTGCTTATTTAAAAATATAATTTCTTCTATTATTTTCCTTTAAAACAACACATAGCGTCCCTGTCTGAACCAAAACCAGGTTCAATTTTCCCGTCTATTCGTAAGCATAGACTTAGCGGATGATATGTGTTTTGTGTTTTCATTTCTCGGCAAATATATACTTTTCTGTTAAAATATTTTTGGTGTATTTGGTTATTTTAATTGAAAAACCTGGTTCTCGATACAATTTTGCTTCGTTGTACTATGCAAAATCAACTGACAGGAAGTTGAACTACAATGAATAGACTTAAAATTCGAAAATGAAGAAAAACAACTTTTCAACCTTGAACTTTACACGTAAAGTTGGCTGAGTGATCACGACATAGGGGTAATAGTATCAAAGCCAGAGTGTGAACAGAAATTAGAATTAAGAAGTGGTTTTAAGGTAGAAAATAGACAAGAGAGTCTTGATTCTGAAAGTAAGAACCAAGAAACAAGACGAGAACCAATACGATCGCGTCATCCTGAACCTGCCCGTCCGGCAGGCGGGCTCGTTTCAGGATCTCATCCTGCTGAGAACGTGATGAGATTCCGGGTCAAGCCCGGAATGACGAAAGAAGTTTAAAGTAAAAACAAAGAAAACAACTTTGAACCTTAAACTTTTCAACCTTGAACGCTACCCGTAATGGCGGCTGAGTGATGGCGACGAAGAAGCCATTGTATCGAAGCCAGAGTGGTGCTGAGGAAAATAGTAGTTAGAAAAGAGAGCATCTTGATTCTTGAGACAGGAAAAAAGAAGCAAGAACCAAGACAAAAACACCTCACCATTAAAAATTACAGACTATCAATTTCCTAAATTCATTTGAATAATCTTAAAATTCCTTAATTAATCAAATTAATAGCTTTTTTACAGCTTATTATTTATAAATAATTCATTTTTAACACAAAAAAACTGCTAAAAATTGAAATCGTAAAAAAACATTTATATATTTGTGTAATCGATTGCATAAGGTTAAATTAGTAACTCCAAAATTCAGGTGAGTGCAGGATGCAATCCCGTAAGATTAGTAAGAAATTGCTAGTCCTATAAGGAAACTAACTCGGGGCAAGCCCACGAGTCATTCGATAGAGACAAAATTATAATTTCGAGGTGAGCGTCGGGGTATTAAACCCTTTGGCGGTGCCAATAAATAAAAGACAAATCAATAAAATACAAAGCTATGACTAAATCAGAATTTAGATATGCGCATCATCCCGAAGATGTGAAAAGATATACAACAGAAGAACTTCGAGAGCATTTCCTAATTCCGGAATTGTTTGTAAAAAACCAGATTAGCTTAACCTACACAATGTACGATCGTTACATTGCCGGTGGCGCTTTTCCGGTAGATCAAGCTTTAAAATTAGAACCTATCGACGAACTAAAAGCCGAAAACTTTTTAGACCGTCGTGAATTAGGAGTCATTAATGTAGGCGGAAAAGGAAAAGTAACCGTAGATGGCGAAGTTTACGAAATTGGTCACCGGGAAGCCATTTATATTGGTCGCGGCACCAAAGAAGTGATTTTTGAAGCCACCAACGAGCAGCCTTATTTTTATATCAATTCTGCTCCCGCGCATAAATCTTACCCAACCAAAAAAGTAACCAAAGCAGAAGCTGAGGTCGTAGAATTAGGCGACACCAAAACCTCTAACAAACGCGTTATCAATAAATTATTGGTAAATAGCGTAATCGATACCTGCCAGTTACAAATGGGAATGACCGAGTTGCAGGAAGGTTGCGTTTGGAACACAATGCCACCACACACGCACGAACGTAGAATGGAAGTCTATTTTTATTTCGATTTAGACGAAGGCCAAACCATCAGTCATTTTATGGGGCAGCCACAAGAAACACGTCATATTTTTATGAAAAACCATCAAGCCGTGATTTCGCCCGAATGGTCCATTCACGCTGGTGCCGGAACCTCTAACTATACCTTTATTTGGGGAATGGCAGGAGAGAATTTAGACTATGGTGATATGGATGGTGTAACTCCAGACGAATTAAAATAAGAGCAAAATGAGTTTATTTAGTTTAGAAGGAAAAACAGCTTTAGTCACCGGGTGTAAACGCGGAATCGGTTTTGCGATGGCCGAGGCTTTAGCCGAAGCAGGCGCCAATATTTTAGGTGTTTCAGCTTCCTTAGAATTAGAAGGTTCTAAAATCGAGAAGCGCGTAAAAGAAATAGGGAAGGAGTTTAAAGCCTACCAATGTGATTTTTCAGACCGTAAAGCATTGTATGCCTTTATCGAAAAAGTAAAAGCCGAAAATCCACAAATCGATATATTAGTCAATAATGCCGGAACCATTTTAAGAGCCCCGGCAGCCGAACATTCAGATGAATATTGGGATAAAGTCATTGAAGTGAACCAAAACGCCCAATTCATTTTAACCCGTGAAATTGGAAAAGAAATGTTGAAACGCGGACACGGAAAAGTAATTTTTACCGCTTCCTTACTCACCTTTCAGGGCGGAATCACCGTTCCCGGTTACGCCGCTTCCAAAGGCGCTATTGGTCAATTAACAATGGCATTTTCAAACGAGTGGGCTTCCAAAGGCGTTCAGGTCAATTCCATCGCGCCCGGTTATATCGCTACCGATAATACCCAGGCCCTACGCGATAACGAAGAACGCAGCGAAGCCATTTTAGCAAGAATCCCTGCCGGTCGTTGGGGAAAACCAGAAGACTTTAAAGGCCCTATCACCTTTCTCGCTTCCAAAGCCAGCGATTATATGACCGGAAGCATCCTTACCGTCGATGGCGGTTGGATGGGACGTTAAACAGAAACAAACCAAATGAGTAAAAACACCTTTATTACCGATACTTTTTTGTTGGAAAACAAGTATGCTGAAGAATTATACCATCAGTATGCCAAAAACCAACCCATTATCGATTACCATAACCACCTGCCACCGGCACAAATCGCCGCTAATACCCAATTCGAAAACATCTCGAAAGTATGGCTTAATGGCGACCATTACAAATGGCGGGCAATGCGAGCGCTGGGCGTCAACGAAAAATACATTACCGGTAATGCCAGCGACAAAGAAAAATTTGAAGCCTGGGGAAAAACCGTTCCCCATACGCTGCGGAATCCGTTGTATCACTGGACGCATTTAGAATTAAAACGCTATTTTGGGATCGATGAATTGCTGAATGAAAACAACGCTTCAGCCATTTATGAAAACATCAATGCCCAATTGCAGGAAAAAGAAAATTCCTGTAGAGGACTGTTAAAGCAGATGAATGTGGAAACCCTTTGTACTACTGAAGATCCTACAGACGATTTAAAACATCACCAAAGCATCAAGCAACAAAATATTGGCATTAAAGTAAGTACCGCTTTTCGTCCCGATAAATCCATCTTGATTGATGCAGAGGGCTACACCGATTATCTAAAAGAATTAGGAAAAGTTGCTGAGGTTGATATTCAGAGTTTTCAAGATTTAAAAGATGCGTTACAGAAGCGTATCGAGTATTTTGATGAAAACGGCTGTAAATTATGTGATCACGGCTTAAGTTCTTTGAGTTATATAGAATTTACCGAAGCTGAGATCAATGCGATTTTTAAAAACAAGCTTTCCGGAAAAGAGGTTTCAGCCACAGATGCTGAAAAATTTAAAACTGCGATTTTACTGTTTTTAAGTGAAACCTACCATCAATTTGGCTGGGTACAACAATTCCATTTAGGCGCGCTTCGGAATAACAACAAACGGATGTTAGCACAACTGGGCCCCGATACCGGTTGGGATTCGATAGGCGATTATAGTCAGGCTGAAAAATTGTCCCGATTTTTGAATACCTTAGATGGAAAAGATAAACTGACCAAAACTATTTTATATAACCTGAATCCTGCCGATAATGAAGTATTTGCCACCATGATTGGTAACTTTAACGATGGCAGCGTAAAAGGTAAAGTACAATGGGGCTCGGGTTGGTGGTTTTTGGACCAGAAGGACGGAATGGAAAAGCAAATGAATGCGCTTTCCAATATGGGTTTAATTAGCTGTTTTATTGGTATGTTAACCGATTCCAGAAGCTTTCTTTCGTTCCCGAGGCACGAATATTTTAGAAGGGTGTTGTGTAACCTCTTCGGAAAAGAAATGGCTTCGGGTGAATTACCAAAGGATATGGATTTGGTAGGAAGTACCATTGCCAATATTTGCTATGGAAATGCCAAAGATTATTTCAGCTTTTAAATGAAAAACTCAAAACAACATAAAAAAATTGTTTCCTTCGGGGAAGTCCTAATGCGTTTATCACCTGCAGAAAACAGGAAGCTTCCGCAGGCAAAAACAATGGATTTTTACTTTGGGGGCACCGAGATGAACGTTGCGGCTTCCTTAGCCTATTTTGGCGAGAAAACCCAACAAGTAACCAATGTCTCTAAGGATTTGGTAGGCGATGCTGCTATTGCAGCGATGCGTCAGTTTGGGATCGATGTTTCCGCCGTCAATAAAGTAGATCATCCATTGGGAATTTACTTTTTAGAGGTCGGTTCAGGATTACGCGCTAGTAAAATTGCCTATAATCGTTTACACGGAAGTTTTGCCAATATCACTCCAGAAAGTGTCAATTGGGAAGAAGTGCTAGAAGGTGCCGGTTTTTTACATTGGACTGGAATCTCACCGGCTATTTCAGAAGGCGCTTACCAAACCTTAAAAGAAGGTTTGCAGGTTGCTCGGGAAAAAGGAATTGCCGTAACCGCAGATCCTGCTTACCGAAGTAATCTTTGGAAATATGGAAAAGACGGTCACGAAATTTTAAAAGAACTGGTAGGGATGTCAACCATTTTTGTGGGTGGCGTTAATGAAATTAATGAGATTCTAAAAACCGATTTCGATTTTTCTAAAGAAGGTTTTATCGAGGCAAGCAAAGCTTTACTCGAAGCTTGTCCTTCTATCGAAAAAGTGTTTGATAAAGTTCGCGATGGCGTAAGTGCTTCTTGGCAAAAAATCTACGGTCGTGCGTGGACGGGTAGCGAATATATTGAAACCCAACAATTAGAAATCACCAATGTAGTTGACCGGATTGGGACTGGTGACGCCTATGCCGCCGGACTTATTTATGGCTTAATTCATTTTGATGATCAACAAGCCCTGAATTTTGCCAATGCCGCTTGTGCCTTAAAACACACCATTTTAGGCGATGCCAATCTGGTAAGCCCAGAAGAAGTGTTGGAAGTCATTGAAGGAAGCACCGGTGGGAGGATAAAGCGATAGCGAAACTGAAGCTAGAATTTAGAAGTAAGAAGTTAGAAATAGAGAGAAGGGAAGATAAAATATAGAGAATAGACGCTAGATTCTGTAAACAAGAGGCAGGAAACAAGAATCAAGGTGATTTGAAAATGTGTCAATTTGAAAATGAAGAAAACACAACTTTAAACCTTAAACTTTTCAACTTTGAACGCTACTGTCACTTCGAGTGATTTTTTTGTAGCGATAGCGGAAATAAAATAGTATCGAGAAGTAATGGGGAACGAGGTCTCGATACAAATTTCAATTATCATCGAAATTCACTCGACCTGACGGTAGATGAGGAAAATAGAGAATAGAAAATAGACGTTAGATTTTAGAGTCTTGATTCCGGAAGCAAGAAATAAGAAACAGGGATCAAGATGATTTGAAAATGTGTCAATTAGAAAATGAAGAAAACACAACTTTAAACCTTAAACTTTTCAACTTTGAACGCTCCTTTAGCGGCGGCTAAGAAGCCAAAGCGGTGCTGAAGAATTATAAATAACAAAAAGCTTAAAACAAACAGCTAAGCTATAAATAAGAAACAATGGCCTTTCCATTTAACACCGAATATCCATCTATAGAATCGCTTCGGGAGCGTGCCCAAAAGCGTATGCCGCGTTTTGCTTTTGAGTATTTAGACGGAGGCTGTAACGAAAATATCAACATAAAAAGAAATACTGATGAAATCAGGGAAATTCAGTTAAAACCCCGATACCTGAAAAATTACAGTAATTCAAAATTAGAAACCGAGTTATTCGGTATCAAATACGACGCGCCTTTTGGAATTTCCCCTATCGGCTTACAAGGCTTAATGTGGCCCAATGCGCCCGAAATTTTAGCAAAGGCCTCTTTAAAGCATAACATTCCGTTTATTTTAAGTACCGTCACTACTACTAGCATCGAGCGTGCCAGCGAGCTCACAGAAGGCCGTGCCTGGTTTCAGCTCTATCATCCTACCGAAGACTGGTTGCGTGACGATATTTTAAAACGCGCTGAAGCCGCTGAAGTACCGGTCTTGGTGATTTTATGTGATGTGCCCACATTTGGCTACCGTCCAAAAGAAATTAGAAACGGCCTGGCAATGCCACCACAAATGAATTTTAGGAATGTATTGCAGGTGATGGGAAAACCAGCTTGGGCATTACAAACTCTAAAGCACGGTGCGCCCAACTTTGCCACGATGAAAAAATATATGGATAAGGGAATGAGCATTAAACAGCTCGGCGCCTGGATGAATGCCACTTTTTCTGGTCGGTTAAATGAAGAAAAAATTAAACCCTTACGTGATTTATGGAAAGGTAAACTGGTCTTAAAAGGTGTAGTTTCCGATGAAGATGCAGAGGAAGCCATCCGTTTAGGTTTTGACGGAATTATCGTTTCCAATCACGGCGGTCGTCAATTGGACGCTGGGGAATCGACCATTAAACCACTTTCAAATATCGCTGAAAAATATAAAGACCGCATTACGGTAATGATGGACAGTGGGATCCGTTCGGGTCCGGATATCGCGCGGGTAATGAGCAGTGGAGCCGATTTTAGCTTTCTTGGTCGTTCCTTTATGTACGGCGTGGGTGCTTTAGGCGATCAAGGCGGTGACCATACCATAGCAATGTTAAAAATGCAATTGCAACAAGTCTTAGAACAGGTTTGCTGTGAGAAAGTAACCGATTTACCGAAGTATTTGGTAAAAGAGAAGTGAGATAGAAGAGAGACAAGAGATTCTTGACTCTGGAAGTAAGAAATAAGAAACAGGAATCAAGATGATTTGAAAATGTGCCAATTTGAAAATGAAGAAAACACAACTTTAAACCTTAAACTTTTCAACTTTGAACGCTACTGTCACTTCGATTTCTATGACAATTCCAAGCGGTTTTTATAATTTGTTTGGTTTTTAATTAGTGCCATAGCAATGTGTAACAATTTGTTCCTGACCGCATTTAGAACACTCATTTTATTTTTGCCCTCTTCGACTTTTCTT
>NZ_JBSXOK010000033.1:0-19444 GCF_056859415.1 Zunongwangia sp. L-65 | reverse complement strand
TTATGCATTTGTGACTGAAAGTAAACTCAAGACTGCTAACATTATGATGAACCTGGAAGCAAAGGACAGATATTTACTTTTTCTTAACCATTATCCCGGCTTAGCTAATCGAGTCCCATTACATATGTTATCTTCCTATTTAGGAATTACTCCGTCATCCCTGAGCCGAATAAGAAGAAATATTTGATATTATCCACTTATTAAATATAATTTGTCTTTGCATAGTTAGAACAAGCTTGATCAATCATCTACTGCTTATTTATGACTAATATTTACCTATAAAGTTTCCCTATTTGGTTTGAAAATCCATCAAAAGAGGAAATGGAAAGAGTACCTGAAAACGTCAGATTTGTGGTTTTATTCAGGTAAAATGAATCAATTATATCACATATCACAATAGCGTAGGAAACTAAATACTCTTATCTTTTTAATAAGATTATTCTATTTGATCTAACTATTTTTTGATAGCCCATATTAGAGATTTGAAGAAATCTCAGGACAATTTATATAATTCTAATCTGATTGGTTAATACTAAAGAGTTAAAGGTCAGTAAATAATAATTCGGAAGAAAATAATGCATGAATTAGTTTCTATTAATAATTTGAAGAGTTGGACTGTTTTAATTTGCATAGATATCAGTTCCATAAAATGTATATTCCTTCAAATTCTTAATAAGTATATTTACTGACCTCTAAATGAATTAAGGCACCATAAAATAACCCTCACTTTCTAAAATTGGTAGCGTTAGGAGTGCCGATAAGGTTACTTCCCAAGATGGATTTAATTCACTTTCTTCAAAGTTCATTCCTGCCAAAGTTTGTTCGCAGAGGTATAATTTTACCCCAGCGTTATTAAGTGCTTTTACCAAATCTGTATTAGGGTTTTTCTTATGATAACGTTTTTTGTAGGCTTTATCCGTCAAACTTATGGCAATGGCTTTTCCGTGAACCACGGCCGCTATTTCTATGTTCTGATCGGGAACCCCTGCGGCTTTCAATAGATTAAGTTCCCGGGCAATTTTCCATAGTCTCATATTTACTCCTTCCTTTTCAGCATCATTGTCTATATTAAAAACTAATTTATACGTCTTATTTATATCGGGCTGGAAACTTAAATTTTTATCAAAATGTATTTTTCCATAGCTTTCGATTCTGGGAGTACTCCATTTTTGTGCTGTAATTGTTTGTGTTAAAAGGAGTGCGATACCCCAAAAAATATGTTTCATACTATCGATTTTTAAATATGATTATTTTATAAAATATTACTTTTCTAATTTAATTGATTTTGTTCTGTTATAGCGTTTATGGACATTCCGTTTTTAAGGGTAGAATTTCCTTTTAAAATAACCTGGTCCCTGCTATCAACATTTCCGAATATTTCTATCATTTTTCCTTGGGTAATTCCAGTAGTTATGGGAACCAATTGAATTTCTCCAGATTCCACTTTTGCGATCAACGTCCTTGTTGTAGTGGTAATAATACTACTTGCAGGAACTCTGAGGGTAGGCTCGTTCCGCTTTAATTTTAATGTTACTTCTGCATAAGCACCTGCACTTAAAACATCCGATGAATTATCAAAATCAAATTCAACCATCATCGAGCGTAACTTGGGATCAAGTACTTTACTACTACGCGAAAAGTGTACATCAAATTTTTTTCCCGGAGCGGAATTCAGGGTAAAACTAGCTTTACTATTTGAAGAAAGTGCATTTGCGTGTTTGGAAGGGATAGCCACTAGCAGACGCAGTTTATCTTCTCGAGCCAATTTTAAAAGTGGTTCCTTTCCACTTCCTACCAGGGCACCGGGAGAAACCATTCGGCTAGTGATCACTCCGTCAAATGGAGATTTTATATTACGATATTCTGCCAATTGTCCGGCGGCCGCAACTTCAGCTTTTACGGCGCTTAAAGCGGCACTGTCCCCCATAAAGCGGGTTTTGGTCTGTTCAAGTTCTAAAGATGAAATTGCACCTTCAACTTTAGAGGCTTTGTGCATGCGTTGGTAGTTTTGAGCACTAAAACTTAGTTTTTCAGCTATTTCTCCCTGTTTTGCACGTGCGGCCAATAACTGCTGTTGAATTTCCGGAGCTTCAATACTCAATAGATGTTCTCCTTTTTTTACCACATCGCCCCGGTCTACATTTAACTTTTCTACAAAACCTTCAACTTTGGCAAATAAAGTTACCTCTTCATAAGGTTTTAGTTCACCGGGAAGGGTAATTTCATATTCCAACGTATCACTTTTTACGCTGGTAACCTGATAGTTGGGTGTTGAAGACTTTGCTTCCTTTTTTACATTGTTTTCAGCATTACCGCACGCCATTAAAAGTAGGGCAAATAAGGAAAAAGAAATGGATTTTATATATAATTTCATTTGTTATGATTTTAAGTTTTTTTGATAGTATTTACTGTGCAGGTCGTCTGGATCTAACGAAACTTTTTTAGGCTGGGTATTGGCATAAGCAATACTATACATAAATGGTAAAACCAGTAAAGAGCTAAAGGTTGAAAATACCAAACCGCCAATTACCGCCTGTCCCAAAGGGGCCACCTGAGATCCGCCATCACCCAGTCCCAATGCCATTGGTATCATCCCGGCGATCATCGCCAGGGCTGTCATCAAAATGGGGCGAAAACGGGAAGCTACTGCCAGCCTGGAAGATTCAGCCGCATTTTCCAGTTTCTCTTTTCTAAAGAATTCTGCCTGATTTATAATAAGTACTGCATTGGATACCGACACTCCAACGGCCATAATCATACCCATATATGATTGCAGGTTAAGCGTACTCCCCAATAGTGATAAACTTAAAAGGCTTCCTGCCACCACAGCAGGTATAATCCCCAAAATTACCAATGAGGTCTTAAAAGATTGGTAGTAGGCTGTCAGCATCAAGAAAATTACCACAATAGCGACCAGCAATCCGGATTGTAAACCTGATAAAGTCTGGCTAAGCACATTTACCTCTCCGGCCATCCGTGCACTATAGCCTCTTGGCGGGGCGTCCAGTTCGTCAAGGACTTTGCGTACTTTTTTGGAAGCACTTCCTAAATCAGAGTGATTGGTGTTGGCGGTTACCGTTACAAAGCGGTTAGGCCCTTTTCGGTTTACCTGTCCCGGTTCAGTTGCCAAACTCAAATCCGCAACGTCATCCACAATAGGAGTTGCAGCCCCTGGTTTAAGAGGAAGGTTTTTAAGTTGGTTTAATGAGTTCAACTGGTTTTCAGGTAATTGTACCTGAACCTGAAAAACCAGTCCGGATTTTGGATCTACCCATACATTTTTGTTCACAAACCGGGAAGAAGAAGTCGCCGTGGTAAGGGCTGTACTCACCTCGCGCATGGTCAATCCAAGTTGCGCCACACGTTCACGATCTACATTAATTGAAATACTGGGGTAGTCAATGGGTTCATTTAAATATACATCGGTAAGGTAATCCTCATCTTTTAGAGCATCTGTGATTTTACGGGCATATAAAGTAACCTGATCCAGGTTTCTTCCCAGGACTTCAATGGCAATAGGAGTGTTGTAGCCTTGTCCCATAATTTTTTCTACCAGCTCCATCGGTTCGAAGGTGAATTCAAGTTCAGGAAACTTATTTTTAAGACTGCTACGCAAATTGTCTTTGAGCTCATCTACGGACCCTTCAAAAGATTCCGCTAACGAGAACTGTAAAATCGCCTCCTGAGACCCACTTGTAAATAAAAAGATCGGGTTAATTGGCGTGTTTGGAGAATGCATTCCTACAAATCCTGAAGTAACTTCCAGGTCTTCAGGTGTAATTTGTTTTCGAATGTGGTTTTCTACAGCCAGCACATACTCTTCCGTTTGATCTAAAGCAGACCCTATCGGAGCCTTAATCCGCAATTGTAAATCTTTAGAACCGCTCGGCGGCAGGATATCAGTTCCAATGAAAACGAACAAAATTCCTGATAAAGTGATTACAACAAGTAAATACCCAAAGAAAATAGGTGTTTTAAGGCGTTCATTGTGAAGAATAAATTTCAGGTATCGCTCTTTAAACCTGTCAAACCCGGATTTCTTTGTAGCAGAATGTTTTTGAGGATGCTTTTTCATTATCCAGTTGGCCACCACAGGAATAAATGTTTGCGAAGCCAAAAAAGAAGCAATCATTGCCGAGCCTACCGCAATAGATAAAGGCATAAACATATCCCGGGGAATTCCAACCATCATAAATGACGGAATTAATACCGCAAGAATACACAGCAAAATCAGTAATTTTGGTATTGAAATTTCCAATAAGGCGTCCAAAATCGCCCGCTGTTTAGTCTTTTCAGTTTCAAAATGTTGATGGATGTTCTCAATAGTGACCGTGGCCTCGTCTACCAAAATACCTATGGCTAGTGCCAGGCCACTTAGGGTCATAATATTGATGGTCTGTCCCAGTAAGTACAATATAATTATAGCGGTGAGTACCGCAATAGGGATGGTAAGCACTACAATTAAAGCTCCCCATTTATCCCCCAGAAACAAAAGTACCATTAGGCCGGTAAGGACTGCCCCTAAAATACCTTCGTGTAATAGATTCGAAAGCGCATTTTCAATGTAGGTAGACTGGTCGAACACGAACTTAATTGATACATCTTCCGGCAAGGCATCCGATAGCATCGGCATAGCTTCTTTTAAGTTATTTATTGCCGCCAAGGTTGAGGCATCTGCTTTCTTAATGATGGGGAGATAAACAGTGCGCTTCCCGTTAGCCAGTGCATACGCGGTGGTTTTATCGGCTCCATCAATAACAGTGGCTACATCCCGAACAAATACCGTAGGTCCCGAACCGGTTTTGACGGGTGTATTCATAAAGTCTTCCCTACTAAGTTCCAAAGTATTGACCGGGGCCATATAATTAGTATTCCCTATCTGCACATTCCCGGCAGGGGAGGGGAAATTATTTTTAGCTACCGCCTCTAATATGTTATCAGCGGTAAGCCCATATGCCTGCATTTCCTCAGGTTTTACATTAATTACCATCGTTCGAACGTTTCCGCCAAATGGTGCCGGTGCGCTAATTCCCGGAATATTTACAAAAGAAGGTCGAATACGGGTAATTGCCAGGTTTTGCAGCTCTCCGGTAGACCGCTGGTCACTCTCAAAAACTATTTGGCCAACCGGTTGTGCACCGGCATCAAAACGCACTACTTGAGGAGGTACGGCTCCAGGAGGTAAAAAAGCCATGGCGCGGGATACCTGGGTGGCCACCTCGGCCTGTGCCTGTGCCATATCGGTACCGGGATAAAAACTTAACTTCATCAAGGTTAATCCTTGTACACTTTTAAATTCCATATTTTTAACACCACCTACAAACACGAGTACCTTTTGAAACTCATTGGACATAAATCCATCCATGTAGGCAGGGGAAAGCCCTCCGTAAGGCATCGCGATATAAATTGCCGGTGCTTCTACTTCCGGAAAAATATCTACTTTAATTTTTTGAATGGCCATTACCGAAAAATAGAGCAGCGCAAGAACTGTCACGATGATGGCTATCGGTTTTCGTAAAGCGAATCTGATTATATTCATTCGTTTTTCTATTTTTTAATTGAATATTGTGGTAAGCATTGAAAAATCGGCTTGTGTATAGGCATAATTGTTCCAATATTGCCAGTAATCGTAGTAAGCCTGAATTCGTGCTTTTTCGGTAAACTGAAGACTTTGCTGGATTTGCAATAAGGTGGTAAGGTTTATCAGTCCGCTTTCATAACGCACCTTAAACAATCGGTACGATTCTGAAGCTGAACGATAGGCATCTTCTGCTTCCTGAATTTCTTCTTTTGATTTTTCAATATGAAACTGTAGTGAATTTTGCTGTTCAGTTATGGAGCGTTTTACAGCTTCCTTTTCCAGAGAAACTCGTTTTTGTTCCTGTTGTACTTTTCGTGTTTTTAATCCTTTGGAATACCATTGGCTTAAATTCCATGTTAGTCCTACACCCACCAGGTAATTACTGATGGGTAATTCGTAACTGTCCTGAAATGCCCGGCTATTGTCATCATAACCTATTCTTCTTAAAAGTCCACCCGCAAGCAGAGAAATATCGGGTAACACCTGATGGTCCACTATCTTTTCACGCACTTTGAGTGCTTCATCTTGATATTTTTTTTCTGTCAGTAAGGGATGATTACGGGCTGAATCGTTTATTTCAACTTCCCTGATTGAAAAGAAAGATTTTGGTATATTTTCAATATTTACTGCTTTTCCAGTATATTCCAATAGCTGATTTTTAAAACGGTTAGTTTGTCCTTCCCATTTTTTCTGTTGCGCTATGGCCTGCTTAAGTCTTGTTGATGCAATTAAGGAATCGGCAGCAGCGGCCAGTCCAGATTGCACCAGGCTGGAAGATAATTTAACTAAGCTTTTATTGCGTTCGGCTTCCCGTTTTGCCCAGTCTTGCATAGCTTTACCATGAATCCAACCAAAATACGCTTTAGTAATCTGATGTCTTAGTTCGAGAACTTTAATATCAAATCCTGTTTGTGCCTGTTTCTGGTTTACCTGGGCTAGATCAATCTGGTCTCTGTATTTACCAAAGCGGAGAAAGTCCCATTTTAAAGTAGCCGAGGCCATAGTGTTTATCGCGGTATTTCCATTAATACCTTCGCCACTTACATTAAAAAAGCCAGGTAATGGGACAAAAGCTCCGGCGGCGCCTTCAAAAGTTCCAAATGTATGTTGTGCCTGAAGATTGAGCTCTGGTAAGATTTCTTGTTTGGCAAGTCTATAATCATAATCTGCAGTTCTAATAATTGAGGTTTCTGCCTTAATACCTGGATAGGTCGCAGCCTCCTGATAAAGTTTTGATAACGGAATATTTTCTGAAGTTTGTGCACAAGTAAGTGAATACGAGAGCAGGAAACATCCCATTATCAGCATTCCATATTTCATAATGCTATATTTTTTAAAATGATAAATAAAAATCAAAGGGAGTTCATACCGAAAAATCCGGTATCAACGAAATAAAAAAGAAAAGAATGGAATGCTTAAGCGTAGTACTGTAAACGCTGGAGTTGGATGTATAGAGGTTCCTTAAAACAGGAACGTATAGCTAATGTGAAATTTCGTTTAAAACGAAATGAAATATGGATTAATCCAATTAAAAAAGCTCCATAAAGTGAAAATAATAAAATTGGAGCATCTTTTAGAACTTTCAGTAAATAGGAAAAGTTATCCGAAAGGGTTTCAATAGCATTTTTAAAACCAATTTTGCAGGACGATAAAGTATTAAATGAAAGCTTGGGAAGTGATTTTTCTGAATGCTGGTAAAAATTTTCTACGTGACCGTTGGTTACCAAATTGAGTGCACCCTTTTTTAGGACACACGAATTGGTGAGGATCATCCAGAAGGAAAATAATATGAGAATATATTTATTCATAATAAATCGTAACACAAATTTAAGCGAAAAAATCAATTAAAAAAGTGAATTAGTCTTGTTTTGCTATCTCCTCTTATCCCTACTTTCCTTATCAAAAGCCACCAAATTAAATAGCTCCCGCATACGGCTACGAACGCGATTACCATAACGTTCTTCCAGTTCCTGTGCATTAAGATTGGTGGTGGCGTGGGTTTTTATTTTGCGTTGGGTATCTGAAAATAGCTCGTAGCGTGATAACAGAACTTCACCCATTACATTGCAATCTTTTCCATAAAAGCGGCCGGGCGGTTCCACGCCCAAATCATCAAAACAGAAAAAACTGGAATTTCCATAATCCTCAATAGTTTTATATCCTAAATGATTAAAACCGAACACCACATTTCGACAAGGGATCATTTCATAAGGGCGTTGATGCGGCACCATATATTTAAGCAATTTCATTAGGCTTGTTTTTCCACATCCTACCGGACCAGAAATCAGGAGGCCTTTCTCGATATCTAAACCAAATTTCTCACAACTATCACGGTCTTTGATAAAATAGGAGCAAAGCTTATATAAAATGCTTCGATCTTCTGGATGAATTTTAAATTTCTTCCCGAACAGTAATTTCCCTTTAGCATCCAAATAGATCAGCATCTTTTTAAAATCATACTGAATCTCCTGGTTATGGAGTTTCCCAAGTTGGTAGGCGACGCCACCTTCGGTAATGATATGCGGAGCTTTATAATTCATAGCGGATCATCATAATTTTTATCGGTACTGGTCTTGAGGTTGTCCTGATATGGGACACTTGCGATTTGTTTGTTCCCATTTGAATCTTGAAAATTTAAATTTTTAAAATCCTGCTGTTTATTCTTGTTTTTAGCGTTTTGTATAGTTTGTATATGTTTATTTATAGATACCACTGCTTGTCCATTACTTGTCTCGATATTGGTACAGCTTTGGTTCACTACTTGTCCGGTACTTGTCCCAAAATCGAACATCTTGATTCTACTCCCTTTAAAAGGGTTATGTGAGGGGTTGTACACAATATAGTTCCAATGGCTCAATTCTTTGATGCACCGATGGTAGGTAGATTTAGAACCAATCTTTGCATACTCCATCACTTCTTCCCGATTGATATAGAATTCCTGCCGAAAAAAATTACCGTTCCATAATTGAAATAAAGCAATGTAAAGGCTGATATGGGTAGGGTTCAATCGGTTGTCTTTAGAAAAATGTTCAAACACTCCGTTTAGATGTTTGATGTAATTAATTTCTTCCGCCATCAGAATTTATGATGTACCCGGTTATTTTCCAGTACTTCCATTATTTCGGCGTAGTCATAATAAAGTACACCTCCCATTTTAGTATACGGAATGGTGCCGTTAATGCGAAGGTTCTGTAGTGTTCCCGGGGAGATCTTAAGCAGTTCGAGAACATCGGTGGATTTCAGCCATTTCTTGGTTGGCTGTCCATTTTGGCTTTGTAATAATTCTTTAATGTCTTCCAGTAATTCCATTTTAAATTCCCGAAGATCGTCGGTGGTAATAATAGATGTTGGCATAACAAAATGTTTTAAAAAGGAACCACCGCCTTATTTCTACCTAATTTGGTGATTCCTCATTGATTTGACTTTCGTTATGCAAAGTTGGAGTTGGCGAAGAGAATTATTTTACAAGACCATACCAAGTTGGTCAATTTTTTTATCGCATAATAATTATTGGGAAATGATGGAATATACTAGAAGCAAGCTCAAATTTAGACTGTTTTATTGGTATAAATTATAAGAATTCAAAATCACCAAGTTGGTAATTTTTATCTACTCATCCTGAGCATCCATATATCTGATAAGCTCCCCCTGAAGCTCTTCTAGAAACTGAGTTCTTCCCTTTTTACGGATCCTGATCGCTAAGAAATTACGATAGTAATCACCCAGTTCTATATTGAACATTTTTTCAAAGGTGGCCGCGATTAGTTTAATATCTGCATTATGATTATTGATATGTCCAGAGGCATACAATGCGTAAATAAGCTCAATTAATGAAGTTTTACTTCCGGTCCAGTTTAATTTAGATTTAGGGATTTTTACTGTTTTTATTTCATCACGGTCAATAGCGTTTAGTTGATCTTCTAGAAATACTTCGATTAAATCGTTGGCCAGAATTTTTGCCACGATATAATCGTGCGAGGTAGAAAAACGATGATCAGTCTCAAAATACCGGGTACTCAGATTTAGTTTAATATCGTGTTTTTCCCTTAAAAATAGTTTATGGTCTAAATAAGTACTTCCGGTACGATAATATTTGTAAAATTCCAGTTGATCGTCGAAAAAGCGCTTTAATTTATTTAATTGCTTTTGTAAATATTTTTTGATAACACGCTCGCCTCCGTAAGGTTTACGCGTTTCAATTTTGTAAATCTCATTATAGTAAATGAGTTTGGAAACAAATTTGGGTTTGGTTTTCTTAAAGAAATCTATTTCCTCATTTTGACTTCTAAATTGATGATGAATGGCTTTCTTTTTAATTTTTTCTAAAACCGCCAGGATCACTTCTAATGCTTCTTGTGAAATATTCAGCCAGTTATTGTTTTCGATTTCCAAAAAGTGAAGATGCTCTTCGAGATTATTGAGCTTCTTTTCGCAAAAATTGTTCATTTACTTCGGATTAAATATGGCTACATTAAAAAGGGTAGAGCACAAGCTCTACCCTTAAAAAATAATTATCAGACTCTCTATATAGTATTAAGTTGATTAGACATTTTTTCTGTCGAATGGATGTCTTTAATTGTTTTCTTAGTACGCGAAATGCTTATTAGTAAAAGGCATAAGAGAACTGGTTGTAATTTGTTATTCATTTTTTTATAACTATCTATTTGGAACTACAAGGGAAGCTTTGTATTTGTAAGCAATTTACTACATCACCTATACATTTAAAATTTAGAAGCCACAGGCTTATCGTGGGTTTCGCACGTTTTTGTTTTTTAATTACGTGGGAATGCCACGTTGAATACGTGGTAAATCCAATACATTCTTTTGAAAGGCTTTTTAATTTTGAACTAAAACATTGGGAGGTTCTTATTACATAATAAATAGTGATGATGCAACTTCAAAAAATCTTTGTGAAAGGTTTAAAGAATTTCCCGAGTTTATATGTTTAGGCATCACCGATGACTATGAGAATGGGATGAATTTTATATTGAAGTATTCCCCTAAAGTTGTATTCATTGACGTGGATTCTTACCCTAAAGATAACATTGGCGATATTTTTTCCTATTGTAAGGAAATTAATGAATATGTTTTTAGTAGACCTAAATATATTGCGTTATCCACAGATATATCAAAGGGATATCTGGCCTTAAAGAGTAAATTTTATGATTACATACTTAAACCAGGTAATGAGCTGGAAGTTCGTAAAGTTATCCTTCAGCTTCTAAAGAGCGAGCAATATTGTTTAAACGATACCTTATGCCTAAAATCCTATAAAGATTACACGCTTTTAAAAGTAGAGGAAATACTTTTCTTAAAAGCCGATAATAATACTACCGATTTCGTGATGATAGATGGTAAAACGATCAGTGCTTTTAAAACTTTAAAAGCTTTCGAAAGAATATTGCCCAATAGCTTTATTAGAATTCATCATAGTTATATCATCAACAAAAAACATATGTCCAGGATCAATTTCGGGAAACTGAAATGTTTTTTAGATCATAATAGAATAAGTTTGCCATTTTCAAGATCTTATAGGCATAACCTTCAATCTATCGAAGAACTATTAGAACAAAGGGCTATTTCTTCTCAATAAAATCATTTTTGTTGTATAAATCTTCATTTGCTCAAACATACCTGCCAACCCCTCATAGAAACGCTTATACTACTAAACGGTAAGGTCTAAAATATTTTTACTTATCTATTTGTTTTAATTTTCTATTGGTTTAATAAAGAAGCTTCTTAAGAAATCGGTCAATCTATCCGATTTCGATCACGCGTGATTAAACACTAAGCCATTTCGCGGTCTTTAGGGTCGCAATCCTATTGTTTAATCATAAACCATCAAACTATGAAAACCTTAAAAAACCTAATGAGTGTAGCTTTTTTGATTCTTATTGCTTATTCCTGTGAACCTGAAGAATTACCAGATACTTCGGTCATCGAAAACCAAAAAATTACAGCTGGTACGGGAGATCAAGATGATGAAGTGGTAGAAAGAAAAGAGAGCGATTCGGACTAATATTCTAGATCAGATATTTTTAAAGACCTTGGGATCCCAAGGTCTTTTATTATTTTTATAAATTTACATATTATTCATCTTCAAAGGTTTGCTTTTGAAACCATATCCTTTTATATTACTGGTTGTTCTCATAGGTTCCTTTTTGTCGTGTGTCAAAGAGAATTCTAAAAATGAACTTAGTGGGGTAGAACAAAGAGCCTTATCAAAAAATAAAAAATCTGAAACTGTTCAAGAAACGGAAATAGATAAAGCTTATCAGAAAGCTATTAGTGAGGATAATGATAGCCTAAAGAAAAAAATACTTCTTGATTTATCTTTTCGCTACTTAAAATTAAAAGATTCAATAATGTTCCTAAGGGTCAACAAACAGGCTCGGTATTTGGCCATATCTCTAAAAGATTCCGTGGGTACTGCGGAAACATATTGGGATTTGGCGCAATTTTATCATACTTATAATAGAGAAGATAGTGCTTATTTCTATTACGATAAAGCCCAGAAAATATATCGGGATTTAGAAGATGACCCTAATTCAGGAAGCCTATTATTAAATATGGCTATTATACAGAAAAACATTAGGGACTATACAGGTAGTGAAGTAACTACTACAAATGCGATTAGGCTTTTAAAGCCTATAGATAAATTTAAATTATTATACCAAGCCTATAATAATCTGGGGATTGTCTCTAATGAATTGGAAGAGTACGATAAGGCTATTTTCTATTATGAGAAAGGGATAATATATATTCAAAAATCTAGAGCTAACCGTTACCTACCTTCGATTTGGAATAATTTAGGTCTTGTTTATCATAACCAGGGGAATTACAAAAAAGCTATTGAATATTTCCGAAAAGCGTTGAGCTTTAATGAGGATATTGAAGAATCAGACCCTAAATTATATGCAATGCTCATTGATAACGAAGCCAATGCAAAACTGCATCTAGGGGATACGGTAGGTGTTTATAATCAATTTATAAAAGCACTAAAATTAAGGGAAGATATAGATGTAAAAGCCGGAATTAGTATTAATCAGTTACATTTAGCTGATTATTTTTTACAAAGAGAAGATACTGTCAATGCTATCCATTATGCAATAGCAGCAAAGAAAGTAGCAGCAAATAGTCAAAATACCAGAGACCTGTTGGCCTCATTAGATTTTCTCTCTTTGGTCGTAAAGGATAGTGCATTAGCGTATACAAGACGGTATGTAACAATTAATGATAGTTTACAAAAAAGGGAAAGGGCCGTAAGGAATAAATTTGCGAGAATACGTTTCGAGACCAATGAATATATTTCGGAAACGGAAAGACTGAATAAGCAAATGATCAGAATATCAATTATATCTTTAACGGTTTTTCTTATTTTTGTATTGTTATATATCATTAAAGATCAGCGATCAAAAAATAAGCTGATTTCGCAAAAACAAAAAGCGGGTCAGGAGATATATAATTTGGTATTATCGCAGCAAAAAATAATTGAAGAAGAACGCGAAAGAGAAAAGCAGCGTATATCAAGGGAATTACACGATGGAATTCTGGGAAGTTTGTTTGGATTGAGGATAAGTCTTGATTCTTTAAACGATGATGATGATAAGGAAAGCAAGCAAAAAAGAGCGGATTATATTCGTGAAATTCAAAAAATTGCTGAAGAAATAAGGTTGATTGCCCATCAACTTAATAAAGATTCGCAAATTGATGTGGACTTTACATTATTGTTGGAACAATTTTTAAGTAAGCAACCAGAGGGAATCAATATCCAGTTAAAAATTCCCCATCCAATTAATTGGGAATCTATTGAGGATAATATAAAAATAAATAGCTACCGAATCATACAGGAAGCCATTGCCAATACGATTAGGCATTCGCAGGCAACAATGGTAGAAGTATTTATCAATAAATTAAAAAACAGACTGATTATTGAAATAAGAGATAATGGAAAAGGCTTTGATCCTGAACATTCTTCGGTTGGGATTGGACTAAAAAATATGAAAAACCGAAGTCGTACGATGAAGGGTAAGTTATCCATCAAATCCGATAAAGAGGGTACTTTGATAAAGCTTGTAGTGAAATTATAAGAAAAACAGAGTCATTATGAAGGAGGTTATAAATATTTTGCTTGTGGATGATCATCATATGATCTTAGAAGGATACAAAAACGTAATTTCGAAGGCAAAGTGCGAAGATTACGATATTATTGTGGAAACGGCCAACACTTGTGACACCGCCTGGGAAATGCTAAATGAAAAGGAATTTGACATTGTTTTTTTAGATATTAATTTTCCCGTTCAGGAAGATAGTAAAATACTTTCGGGCGAAGATTTGGGGATTAAAATAAGAAAAGAACTTCCAGAGGTTAAAATAATAATCCTCACCGTTTTGGCAGAGCCGTTTCGCCTTCATAATTTATTGTTGAACATTAATCCGGCCGGCTTTCTTATGAAAGGGGAAACCACCTCTGAAGAACTTAAAAGGTGTTTGTCAAAAGTTATTCTTGACCCACCTTATTATGGATCAAAAATTTCAAAATTAATCCATTCTGAAATCAATCAGCATACCGCTCTAATAGATGAAGTCGATAGAATAATGCTCTATCAGCTTTCTTTGGGGACCAAGACAAAGGATCTTACTAAATACGTGCATCTTTCCTTAAGGGCAGTTGAGGATAGAAAACGAAAACTAAAAGAAATTTTTGGGGTAAGTGGAGAAGGGAATAAAGCTTTATTGGAGAAAGCAAGAGAAAGTGGGTATATATAAGTAATTTAATGAGGAGTTATAAAAAAATAAATTCCCTGGAGAATTATTCTTCCAAGGAATTTATTTTAATCATATACCTTTTGACGAATTGTTTATTTTCCTTTTTCTACTTTATTTTTAAAATTTTTCTTTCTAACAAATATGTCTTCCAGTGAATAAGCTTTTTCATTCAATTTATACTTATCCTCCTTAAATATTGAATCAAACTTCGATTTTTGGGTATAAGCGACCGAGGAGACTGAAACATTTTGGAAAAAACTATTGGCTTCCAGTACTAAACCCGGCAAACCATAGAAAATATAAGGGCCGGCATCTATGGCAATTTCTGTGGTGAACCAAACGTATAAACCTGGCATATTTTCTAAAATAGCTTTAGTGCAGCTATACCCTTCAATATCCTTCTTTTCAGATGTTATCGTCCAGTTAAGTTCTTTTCTATTTCCTTCAAATGAAAATTCAGATTCCATAAAAACCTCTTTACCTGTTAAAGTTCCATCCTCGTCCTTTTTTACAAACTCAGTATATCCAGAAACACTAACCCCTGGGATTTTATGGATAGAATCTAAAATATAGATGGATTTCTTAGTCGTTTTATCATAATATAGAGTATTATAGTTTTTATAATCTGACATTAGTCGCATTACCTTATTGTATTCGTCTGGATCTTGAATTTGCTGTTTAAGCATATTCACTAAAAATTCGGATACACTATTGGTCGTATATTTCACCTCTAGAATATCATTGTTCTCTTGAGCTTTCATCACTAAACCGATAGTGAATGTCAATAAAAATAGATAGATTTTTGTTTTTTTCATTTTATTCAGTTTTTAAAAGTTATACTTAAGTCCTAATATTAAATAGTTAAGAGAGGCATCGTTAATTATGGTGCTAACAACACCTTCGTTGGAATAAATTTCAAAATTGTAAGCTTCATTTTGGAATATATCAAGTAGTTCAAATAGATGTCTAGATTCTAGGCTAAATGTGAATTTCTTCCAAGAATAGGAAAGATCAAGATTGATATTCTTTCTTTGAAATTTTTGATCATTTACCAAATTATCGTCGTAAATAAAACTAAGTTTTCCATCCCAATGGTCATTTTTTAGGAGTAGGGAGGCAATGGATCTGGTATATCTAGAATGGTAATTATTATTGCCTAATACATTATCAGAATATTTTAGGTTTGATGAAAGACGTACATTCAAGATAAAATCAATTAAGCTTTCAATTTCAAATTTTGGAGAAATAGCGTTTTGTTTACTTAGTACTTCTTGTCCATCTGCTATTATGGCTGGAAATGTTTGTTTTAGATAACTTAAACCAATGCTAGTATTTAGAGGAAAATCAATTGGGAATAAGGTTTTAGCATATTTACCGTTAATATTAAATTTCCTGGTGTAATCGGTTTTATAAGCCTTTAGAGTTGAAACACCGTTATCTTGGCTAATAAATTGAAGTTCAATAGGATTTTTTGTATCACTATAACTTGTTGAAATTGAATATGATTCCGCATCAAAAATGTTGTTGTAGTAATAACCTATCTGATAATTATTTTTGGTCTGTAGGTTCTCCAGTAATCCTGAATTTCCTTGAACGAGGCGGTTGAACGGTTGAATCGTAGTGAGGCCATAATATAAATCGTTGAATTCAAAACTTCTTTTTACACTTGCAGCTATTCTCCATACATCCCTTTCATACTCCGAAAAAATATTTAATGGTATTAAAAATTCCTCAATTGATTTTGAGTTGTCTAATTCAAACTGATTTAGCCTGACTCCGCCTGATAGAAAGTAGTTTATTTTACCTAATAAATTTTTTCCTGTTATTTTTGTGATAATATCTGTAGTATTTATAGTTCGAGATATTGATTGTAAATCATCATTGTCGAGCTGACTTTTTTCACCGTTATATGCAATTCTTATGGATGGGGTAAATTGATCATTATAATTATATGACAGGGTAGATTGGATGTCATAGTTATATTTTGAAAAGTCAAAGTATTGTGTTTGATATAAATCCTCATTGAGAAAGATATCGTCATCTAGTTTGTTTCTTTCCATAAAAAAACTTCCTTCTGCATTCCATAATAGTTTGTCTGATAATTTACTGGTTACTCCCAGTTGAGCGAATCCGGAAAAAATTTTCGAATTGTATGTCGAAAAGAGATTATTTTCAATAGTCTGGTCATTACTATATAGTGTATTTTTCTCCGTATTCCTATTATCTGCATTAATCAAATTGAGATTCCCTTCTAAGGAAAACACCGTGTTCTTGGATTTTTTATATTGACTCTTAAAATATCCTAAATAAGAGCTTGATTTTGCCTGTAATGAACTATTACCTTGCAATAGCGGGGTACCATCTAATGACGATAGTTGTTGGGTGCTACTATTTATTCTGTTGGGGGAGATGTAGTATAGGAGCAAACTCGATTTAAATTTAGATGAGTTTTTCTTAAGAGTGAGATTAATACTATTGTATTCATCTTTCCTAAGATTTTCATTAGTAGAAAAGAGGGATTGCAATGATCTTTGCGAATAGATTGAAAAATTTTGCTTATCGTTGAAGGCGGCTCCTAATTCTCTATAGTTTACAACTGTCTTGCCTATGTTATTGAAATTTGCTGTAGAAAAAGCATTAAGCGATTCAGAAAATAAAAAGCCAGAGCCCTTTAATTCATACTTATCTTTATGTCCATATTTTGTTTGTAGGTCGCCGGTAATAACATTTTTAAATTCTTCTTTTGTTTCGATATTTAAAACGGTTTCTTCTTGTAAATCGAAATCAACAGAAAACTCATCTTGGTAATTATTAATTACACTTAAACCCTCAATAAGTCTATTTTCAATATTTTCTAGTGCCAGGCTGTTTTGATTTTCAAAAGTTTCTTTTTTGTTGACCAGAATTTTATTGATGTTATTTCCTTTATAGATGATAACTCCATCTTCGCCAACCTGCAAATTTGGTAGTTTCTCTAATATTTCCTTCAACTTATCATTATCCTGAAGGTTTAATTTTTGTAGATCAAAATTTACAGTATCTTTTTCTTCTTTTCTTAGTAATAATACAACTTCATCCAGGTGATTCGTTTCTTCGGTTAACGTGATATCCAGGGAGATAATATCTTTATTTGTATCATTTATACTAAGGTTAACTGTTTTCTTTTCGTACCCTAAGTAAGATACTTCTAAGAAATAACCAGTTTCAATCTTGGAGCTGATTAAATAATATCCCTTTTGATCTGTGATAGCATAATCAATAATATTCTTATTTAAATCATATAAGACAATAGTAGCTCCATTTATTATCTCATTGTTTTCATTTGTGATAAATCCATTAATCTGGTTAGATTGAGCCATTATCGTGGTAGAAGCTATAAGCAATAAAATGAATAAACCGTGAGTAAAGCATTTTATAAAAAAGTACATTGTAATACTATGTATATGGATAAAAAATATCATTTTATTACTATATTATCTGTTCTACTTTTTTCTAGCAGAAATTCGCATTAGAAAAGTTACAATAATGTATAATAGTACCGTTAGCAAGAGAAAAAATGGAATAAACCAATTACCCAGAACTTCTTTTGCGTTTATCGATTCCATTAATTGAGGCTTCATTTTTCCTAATAAATAAAATCCACCGTCTTTAAAATATAAGCCAACCTCTTTTGGATTGCTGATTTTGGCACCAATGACAAATAAGAAGCCAATGAGCACTAAATAAAGAAACGCAAAGAAAATATACTTAACCCCATTAGTAATATTTAAGACCAATGCTTTAAAAACGTGAATAGGATTGAAAGTCCTCGTAGCCTCTTCTAATTTTTTCTCAGCGATCATTGGTTTTAAAACATCTTGGGGATCGCCCAATTTATTCAACACCTCCATTAAATTTTCAGTCTCATTAACTTCAATGTTCTCATATCTTTGAATTCCCTCAAAAATATGACTATTAAACTCCATCAATATATTCTTACGATCCTTAGCAGAAGAGTGCTTTAAATTTTTCTTGAGACGATTTAAATAATCTCGATAAATTAATGTCGAACTTTTATTTTTAAATGTGATCTCTTTCATTTAGATATCGTATTAATTGATTTCTCCAACATCTTCCAAAAGTCCTTCATTTCAAGTAAGGTATTTTGTCCTGTCGCTGTAAGTGAGTAATATTTTCTAGGAATTCCTGATTCTTGTTCTACCCATTTTGAAGTGACCAGCTTTTCTTTTTTAAGTCTATTCATAAGTGGGTATAATGTCCCTTCTGCAATAATAATAGAAGTTTTGTCTTTTACATTTTCTATTAATTCATATCCATAAAGCTCTCCTTTCTTATCAAGGATATTAAGAACGATAAATGTAAGCGTCCCTTTCTTAACTTGAGATTGCCAACGAAGAACAAAGCTTTTATTCATTTTACTAATGTATAACAATATACATAGTAATGCAATGCTTATGATTTATTTTTTATTTTTCTTAGAGAATTTAGTGTGTTAAAATCATAGAATGCTGTAATGTTCCATATAATCATAATTAACGCAAAAGTGTATAAGGAAAGGAATAAAGCGATGAGAATATGCAAGGTTATCGTTGAGTAAAGTATGATAGGTCTTGTCTTTTTTGGAAATATTAAAAAGGGATATAGTAGTTCTAAAATTATAGTAAAGATTCCTCCACCAATTAATAAGATAGGATATTCTGATAACCAATTGATTATATTAACAGTTTTAATGTTTATATTAAAATGTAACGCTGTTAACATTTTTTGTCCATTCCACCAACCAGAACCATCGATGATCTTTGATAAACCAGAAAAGAAGTATACTACACATAAAGAGACTCTTAGTATATTTCTCATTAATAATTGAGAATCTTTTGTAGTGACTTTGGGTATTTTCTTTTTGAAGTAATCAATTAATGAATAGTCACTAACCGGGAATATAAGACAAAACATTATAATTCCCCCCAAAATTCGGACAGTAATTTGAATTAGATTTTTAATTAAATTTACTGTATTATGAACAAGAGGAAACACACATCAGCATTTAAGGTTAAGGTAGTCCTTGAAGCCTTAAGCGAGCGCTCTACGATCCAG
>NZ_JBSXOK010000032.1:0-17548 GCF_056859415.1 Zunongwangia sp. L-65 | reverse complement strand
AGATATCAAGGGGGAATCAATGAGGAAAAAACTTAAAAATAAATAGTAAATTTAACCACAGTAGAATCGATTTTGCGCACTTAGTTTGCTATGCTCACTTTCATCCGGCGCACGTGGTTCACTATGGCCGGCTCATCCACTAATGATTGAACATCAAATCTTGGGTGC
Source organism: Zunongwangia sp. L-65 (assembly GCF_056859415.1). Lineage (NCBI taxonomy): Bacteria > Pseudomonadati > Bacteroidota > Flavobacteriia > Flavobacteriales > Flavobacteriaceae > Zunongwangia > Zunongwangia sp. L-65. The sequence continues at coordinate 17,380 of NZ_JBSXOK010000032.1, read as the reverse complement.
ATCATTTTATCATATGCATTCTTTTGTACCTTTTCTTCTGCATATTTTATTTGTGGGATATTTAAAGACTCATCAGATATATCAGCAAATCTTGGGTTATTAGGATCTAAAAGTAGATTATCAAGGCTTATTTTTTTGGGTGTTAATTTCATTATTAATGTTTTAAAATTTATAAAAACCAAAGGTTATCTTTTCCAAATTCGGGTATTTCGTTGCGGTTGAAATATTGGAAATTTCGGTAACTATTTCAGGATATTCTATGGGATAGTTAAAGGTTAGGATGTTGAAACAGTGATTTTGCATTAGTTTAGTTGGTTTTATTAGTTCATATTTCAGTCTTATGCTGTTATTTTATTTTGCTTGACTATATTTTTTAAAATTTTCAGCTTGTTCAAAGATTTCTTTGTAGACTTCATCACGTTCTACTGGTGGATAGCCGTGTTCGTCTAAAAGAAGTATTAGACCTACTTTTAAAGCAGATTTAATATCATCCCTTTTGTTCCAGTCTGGAAATTTAGCCTGACCATCAACCAAGTCTTTTACCGCTTGTGCTAACTCAATTAATTTGTCTTCAGGATAGGTGAAATCGTATTTAACACAAAGTTCTTTTAGGATATCATAAAATGCTTTTTCCTCAAAATCAATCCCTAAATCATCACCTGCCTTAAATTCTTTATAAACATCCCAAATAAGGTTGGTTAACTGTTCCGCCATTTCCTCGTACACCTCACTACGTAGAATATCATTTTCATCACGTTGATTGTATTTCTGAACTAAGGATTCCATTTTCTTAGAAAAGTCAACACCTTTTACTTTATTGACTTTCTTCATTTCACCAATAGCCTTTGCCAATAGTTGCTGTAACAACTTAATCTTTGTATTCGGTAGTTTGATTTTATCGATTTTGGCTAAATAATCCTCATCAAAAATGTCTTGCTCTTTTTCAGTTTCTTCACCCATTTTAAAGATTTCATCTACACCATCACTCTGTAAGGCATTTTTAATCATCTCCCTTACTTTTGCATTCATTTGAGCTGTGTCTGGTGCATTTCCTTTAGTGAGTTTAAAAACAATAGAGCGAATTGCTAAGTAGAAATGGGTGTAATCTCTTTCCTGTTGTGTCAATTCTTCACTACCCGCACAAATATCATAGGCCGCTTTTAGTCTTTTCACTAAGCCCATAAATCGAGTTTCCATTTCTTTAGTCAGCTGTACAAATTCAGCTGCCATATTAAGTGTATTCAATTGCTCTAACGCAGAACCGTTAAAGTATTTCGAGCTATCAAATTTATGAAGGAGTTTAGCTAATAGGTCTAAATGATTTCTTACTACTATTAAGGATTGTTGTATATCCTCAAAATTGTCTTTATCACCCTCTGAGTATTTTTTAAGGGCTAAATTCATTTGTTTCTTAATACCAATATAATCTACAACCAAGCCTTTATTCTTGCCTTTAAATTTTCGATTAACACGAGAAATGGTTTGTATTAAGTTGTGTTGCTGAATTGGCTTATCGATGTATATAGTGTCTAAGAAAGGAACATCAAAGCCTGTTAACCACATATCAACAACGATCGCTATTTTGAAATTAGATTTTTCATTTTTGAATTGCCTGTCTAACTCTTTACGATATTCTTTAGAGCCTAATAAATCGTATAATTCTTTGGAGTCGTCTTTACCACGGGTCATAATCATTTTGATACGCTCCATCGGTTTGATTTCCCTCTTATCTTTATCTGAAAGCACTGCACCTTCCTCGGCAACTTTTACTTCGTTCCATTCAGGTCTTAATGCTAATACATTCTGATAAAATTCATAAGCAATATTGCGAGAACTACTTACAAACATGGCTTTTCCTTTAATCGTAGCTCCTTCTGTAACTCGATTTTCATAGTGCTGTACAAAATCGGCAGCCAATTCTTTTAACCTATCCGGGTCGCCGAGAATAGCGTTCATATTTGCAGATTGCTTTTTACTTTCTTCTACCTGATATTCATTGGCTCCAGCTTCCGCAGCTTCTTCGTAATATTTCTCAATCTTTTCTAATTCACTATTTTGTAGGGCTATTTTTGCGGCCCTACCTTCATACACAATACGAACAGTAATTTCATCTTTAACCGATTCGGTCATCGTGTAGGCATCTACTACCTTACCGAATACATCTAAAGTCGCATCAACTGGTGTTCCTGTAAAACCTACATAGGTTGCATTGGGTAAAGAGTCGTGTAAATACTTGGCAAAGCCAAAGGATTTCTTCACGCCCTTTTCTGTAACTCTAACTTTTTGGTCTAAGTTGGTTTGACTTCTATGTGCTTCATCAGAAATACAAATCACATTGGTACGCTCAGTTAATAGCTCAATATCTTCTGTGAACTTGTGAATGGTGGTTAAGAATACTCCACCACTGGCACGACCTTGTAATAGTTCTCTTAATTCAGCTCTACTTTCTACGCTTGTTATCGTATCATCACCGATGTAAATTTTAGCATTGGTAAACTGTCCTGAAAGCTGGTCATCTAAATCTGTACGGTCTGTAATGAGAACGATTGTAGGGTTTTCAAAATACTCACTCTTCATTAATAGTCGTGTGAGATAGAGCATTGTATAACTCTTACCGCTACCAGTAGCACCAAAGTATGTTCCACCTTTTCCGTCTCCTTCTGGTTTTTGAGCTTTTTTGATATTGTCGTATAAAGCTCTTGCGGCATAGTATTGTGGATAACGACATACTATTTTCTCATCTTTTTTAGATGTATCAGGTATGTAAATAAAGTTTTGAATAATATCCCTTAATCTGTTTTGGTGCAGCATTCCCTGAATAAGGGTAAACATACTATCGATGCCATCTACGTCTTTAGCTAAGCCTGATATTCTACGCCACGCATAGTAAAACTCATAGGGTGCAAAAAATGAACCTGCTTTGTTGTTTACTCCATCACTTATAACGCAGAATGCATTGTATTTAAAAAGCTCTGGAATATCTCTTTTGTAACGTGTTGTTAACTGTACATAAGCGTTATGGATGGTGCAATTCTCTTGAATAGCCGTTTTAAACTCAAACACTACTACTGGTATTCCATTGACGTAAATAATACCATCAGGAATACGCTTTTCTGTACCTACAATTTCAAGTTGGTTAACAAATTTGTAGATGTTATTGTCGCCATATTTTTCTTGGGGTTCGGCTACTGATAGGGTGTCTAAGTTTTTTCCTTGAATTTGACGGTCTAAGCCTGCATAGTCAATTAATGATACCCAAATATCCTTTTGGTTACGGTCTTCTCGTTTTAGAATAAAACCATCAGACAGCCACTGGATTATTTTTTTATTGGTTTCGTATAAATCAGAAGCAGGTAAGGTTTTAAGCTGCAATACAATGGATTTAGCCTCGGTAAGGGTTAATCCTTCTTTTTTATATTGTGTTAATAGAAACTCGATTATATCTTCTTCAATCAACACTTCTTCGGGCATACGGCTAATGGTATTCCCTAAAAAATGTGGATAACCTTCATTACCCAATAATTCTATAAATGCTTCCTCTAATTTTGCTTCTGTAAACTTCATCAATAATGGTTAATTCTTAATGGTTAACGGTTAATACTGGTTTCCTCTGTAGAGCCAATTCTTGTACCAAGTTTAGTACCAACCCATCTACCAACTTATCTACCCACCTTAGTATTAAGGTGAATATTAATGTACCCTGCTGGATATTTCTTTTCTCTATTTTGGTAGACATTAAACTCATTTTATATGTTCTTTAAGTTGCTTACCTTTTGCTGTAAGACGGTATTTTTGTTTGCTGCTATTGGGTTTATCAGGAATGGTTAATTCTATAAGCCCTTTTTCAATAGCTGGATGCAAATAGTTTTGTCTGAATGTATGGTTATGCGATAAATTCAAGAAATCCATTAATTCACTTCTGTAGTGCTCATTTTTCATAACAGATAACAAGGCTTTGACTTGGTCGGTAGCTTGGTCGGCAACTTGGTCGATAGCTTGGTCGGTGACTTGTTCGGTAACTTGTTCGGTGGTGTTGATTGGTTCTGCCGATGGAAAGACCATACGCAGGAAATTAGCGGAGAACTGAAAGCATTCTTTACCATAAGTTTCCAGTATTCTTGGGATACCTGAACCCAATTGTTCTACCAAATCCACATCTTTAAAAACCCGCATTAACTCTTTGTTTCGGGGAACAGAATAGCCTTCAAAAAACTCAGATTCGCTCAAGCCTTCGGGTAAAGCACCTGCCGAAGTAATTTCTATACGGTCCTGGAATATTTCAAACTTGGGAGCTATTTCTCGGGTATAGTCGTTATGCACAAAAGCGTTGATAATGGCTTCACGTAAGGCAATACCATTCCAAAGCCGTTTTTCTAAACGCTCCTTACTGGTAATTTGGGTAAGGGTACGGTTTTCCAGTTCTATTTTATCGAGTACGCTTTTGGTAGCTTTAATGAGTGAACCATAACCGTATTCATTGCTTTCAGCTAAGTCTGCACGGGTAGTGCCTTTATATTTGGCTACTTTTACAGATACATTGTTTTCGTCTGCCAACAAATAGCCTGCGTAATTAATGTCTCCCTGTGGAGTAAGCAACTCTAAATTCTTTTTAAACTGTTGATTGAGTGGTTTGCGTTTTTCTTCGTAATAAATACGCAGTTGGGCAAAACTAAGGTCTTGTCGGTTCGCCTTTATTTTACCGATAGAATTACGGGTACGAGAAGCGAACAGTTCCTCAATCATTTTTTGAGGCATAGGCTCTGCCGCTGTACCAATACGTAGGTAACAGCCTTTTTCGGTCATTCCGTATTTTTTCTTGAAATAGGGTTTTTCGCTACCGCTAGCCACAATGATTTTAATGATAGGCTGACCGTCTTTTTCTTCTGCCACCACATCAAACAAGCCCATAGCAGAAGGAGCGATGTTGTTTTTAATGCGGTCTTTTATTTTAAGCATATCGGCATCCGGGTCTGCTACACCAAGGGTGTTGCCGTTTTTATCAATACCAATATAGACCAAACCGCCCTCGTGGTAGTTTAAAAAGGCTACCACTTCTTTTTCCAAATCTAAATCTTTGGTGAGTTGTGCTTTGTATTCTATGCGGTTGGTTTCTGTCATATTCCTTTTAAAATTTGTATAGTTAAGGTTAATATTCTAATCTGTTTCTTTCAGCTTCATCATCCATTCTTTTGGCATCTAATAGATAACCATCAGATAGTCTTTTAAATATTTCAGCTACGTTAGGATATTTATCTTTAAAGTCTTTTTCTAACTTTTCAAAATAGGCGGCTTTCTCCCTTTCAATATCACCACCGTCAAAAGCTCCTCTTGAAGAAGAGCCTCTTTTGTTAAACAATGCCGATGAATAATTACTTTTTATGCTATCTGAATTTATTTCTTCTATTATCTTAAATATTGTTTCCTGTGGCCATTCAGGTATATCCTCAGGATATTGAGCTAACACCTTCCCAATTTGCATATCAGCAACTTCTAATCTGCTTACATTTTTAGCAAGTTCGCGTACTTTGTCTATCCAGCTTTTTAATTCCACTTCATCAATAGAATTATCATCATTCATTCCTGGAATTTTTTTCCAAGAATTAAGTAGGTGATATGATTGTTTCGCTCTACTTTCAATGACTTCATCAGTAATTCCTTTTCTTTCCTCTTCTAATAAAGTTTTATCCTTAGGAAGATAAATCCACTTTAATACATCAATGAAAAAATCAGGATTGTTTGCTAATTCTTCTTCAAGGTTTATGGGGTTTCTTCTTGTGCCATATGAATCTAAAATAGCGAGATACAACCATTCTAGCTGAATAAGAGTAGATTTCTCTATATCTTCTCGGTTATCTATTTCCTCAAATATTCTTTCTATTTCATAGCCCTTAAAGCGTATCGTCTCACTTGATTCTTCAGTTCCTGCTCTTCGGAGCATTTCTGCAAGAAGGTCGGTTGGAATAACTTTAGGAAAATGTGAAGCAATATCAATTGCAGAAAAAAATCTTTTATGAATTAAAAGCATTTCTACCCCAAAAACTTTTTCAGCATCAGAAATATGATAAAAATGAGGTCTTACATTCTGCCAATATAGATTCTGAATTTCCTCATTTAAAGTAGAAATGAAATCCCATAGTTCCTGATTTTGATTGATAGGAATTAAAATATTGGAGAGTGCTTGATGACTATAACCCTTCTCTTGCAAATCACTAAACAAGACTTTAACCCAATCAAAACCCTCTTTAATTGATTTACGGTAAATAAAACTATGAACAAAGGTTATTTTACTTCCTTCATCATATAGACATTTACTGATGGTGAAAATATCTTCTTGTTTAGAAATTACATCTGCCAAAGCATAGCCAAAAGCCCATAATTGAGATATTTCATTTCTGAGTTCTAAGGTTTTGTCTAAACCTAATTCAGAAATAAAATTTATAACTGCATCTTTTCTTGCTTCATCAACTCTTTTTTGCTGCTGTTCGTGACGTTTTTCAAACTCATTATCCTTATATACAAATCCTTCAGGAAATTCAGGCCAATGGTCATTAAACAACCAAATGTATTTCTCTAAAGTAGAAGTTGGTTGAAGTTTATTGTACAAGTCTTCCAACCTTTTCAATTCTGATTCAGGTAATGCCCAATCTGTATCGGGATGGGACCTATGATGATTTAATATTTTTCTTATGGTATCCCAAGTTGTGAAACTCTTTTGCTCCACTTTTAAGCAAACCTCATCTGCCCAAATCAAAACCCTATTTCTGTCCTTAGGGCTTAGATTTGTAACTTCATTTATTAACTGGGAGAACTTATTTTCATCATAATCAAAAAGCTCAATAAGCATTTCAATTATCGTTGAATGCGTATCCCAAATTTCCTGATACGTATATTTTAGATTGGTATTTTTATCAAACATTCTCCAACGCATTTTATGCGTAGGATGAGCAACACCGTGATGTTCAGGAAGCATACGAATAAGCAATGACCAACCTGTTTCTTGTTCTCGCTCTGTAATATATTTTAAGACAGCTATTCTTTCATCATAAGATGCGAGAGTTTGATAATGCCACGGTTTAAAAATCTCCGTAATACTATTTAATGGTCTGTTCGACAAATTACCACCAGGGTCAAGTCTTGAGAGTTGTAATAAAATTAAACTTGTGTCTCTAAGGTACTCTGGTAGCCAAGCTAAATTTTCAAGAGCCCAAAGTAAACCTGTATGGTGACTTGTTTTGTGAAGAAAGCCATCTTCTTCTTCAAACATTTCCATTATTTCAGGTTTTTCCTTCGCTAAGGAATTATTCACTGATTTTAGAAAACTATCTGGAGATGCTTCAGAAATAAGCGGTAACTCGTGATTTACGGAAACCCAAGTTTCTCCAGTTGCATTGTATAATAAATCAAGCACAATGCTATCTACCCAATTTTGAGGTTTATTAAGATTCGGTATTTTAATGCTATCGCCTAAGCGACCAACAAGAATAAATGATTGAGTTAAGCCTTCTCTTGACCAATTTGAATACTTTCTCTTTTTATTAAAACTGGCTGCAAAATCATTTTTATCCTTTGGTTCAATAATAGGATTTCCGTTTTTGAATGCTTGTAAAAAACATTCCTGAAGGTTTTTAAAATCATTTTCAGTAAGTTGAGCAGATAGATTTGTCCATAAATCTAAAGGAGAGGTTAAACGCCAAGTTTCTCCAATTTGAATAATTGGTGATTCTTCAAAATTTTTCCATTTATTGAGAGTGATTAAATAATCGCCATATTTTTGATTTGATAATTGTTCTATTAGCTCAACATCACCAACAAAAGTTTCATTCCATCTACCTAATAATAGTGCTGGTATGATTTCTCGAATATCCTCCTTGAAAAACCATTTTGCTTTATTATAAGGAAACCCAAGAAGTTTTTTTAGAATAGTAATATTTCTTCCTGATTCTCTTGAAAATTTCTCTGCTTCATCTTTTGAAACTCCACTTTTAATAAGTGAATTAATTTGACCGTCTCTATCAATTGTCGGAAGGGTGATTGTTTCTTGATTAAAATCATCATCTGCACCTAACGGAACTAAAACGTGATGCCCTTTTGATACAGCAGCGTAAAGTGGCTGTGCTTCATCAAATCTTGGTATGAGGTTTAAAGAAGTATTTGTATTTATCCTAACACCTCTAAAATTCCCTTCGGTATCTATTATGAGAGCTTTAGAGAAAAACCTATCAGAGGCATCATCAGGGAAAGTTTTTGCAGCAGCTATAATAAAGGCAATTGCTTCATTTTTAGTAGATGCCTTTATTCCTTTAATTGTTGGGTCTCCTTGTAATGTGGTTAGTAATTGATTTTTTTCGTACTCCCTTCCTGCAATGATGCTTTCAGGTAAAAGAACCAAGCCTTTTGCTCCAATAGACCATTCTTCCCAAAATTCATCTGCTGTCATTATCCCATCAAAAGGATAAGTGCCTACACCATCTTGTGCTGCAAACCAACGTGAAACGGATAAGGCTATATCGAGCCATTGTTCAATATCTACAGAATCATATACAATTACATCTTTCCAGTGGTTTTCGGCTTTTTTCTCTTTAACCCAATCATCCTTTTTTGACCAAAGTCTCGGAGTAACAAATACGAATACAGAGTCCTTTGGAGTGAAACCAATTGGATTACCCTTTCTTTTGTTGTAATCGCCATCTGCTTTTCCTTTAATATCTGAATTTGTACCAAACTCCCATAAAGAATTTCCTTTTGGTACGTATGCTGTTTCAGATTCACAGTTGACTATACCATCCCAACCACCAATGTATGTTGCACTACCCGAAGGTAGGTTTGCTTTTGTACTTGCAGGCGTAGTTGCCCTAACTAACCTTGAGATTAGATAAGGTAATGCAGCTTTTGAAAATGTAGTGTCTGCCCAACGTTCTATATTGTCTCTAGTTACAAGTTTCACTATCTATTATTTTAATTAACTACCATTTTTTTACTTTCCAACTTCTCCACAACACCACGCATTAAAACAGGACATAATGGTTTGATACTGTCTTTTAATTGCTCATTAATACGTTTACGAGTTTCTAAAGTGTGGTAAATGGTAACAATGGCTTCTTGAATTTTTATATCTGGAATAGGTAATTGAACTCTGCACATTTCACTCCAATCAAAAGTTTCTCTTGCACTTCCCCAAGAATTGAAACGTGCATAACGGTCGAACTCACTTCGTTTAAAGAATAAAAACAGATACTCTGGGAGTAATACTGTTTTATCAATTACTTCAAAGACTGTGTAGGTGCTTGAAACAATACCTGCTTCGCCTTCTAATAAAGCTATTGAAATCTTTTCGCCATTTCTTGAGGTAACAGACACATATCCAAATTGACGTTCTCTGACTATTTTATAGTTTGATAGATTTAGGCCATTTTGATTTGCTTTAGAAGGCATAAAAACCTTATTCACACTGATTCCAAGTAAATTATCAATCTCTAAATCTGTATTACGTTCATCAGATTGTTGAATGTAAGCACCCAATGTTTTAGGTTCTTGGGTTTTGATTAAATCCTCAATGTAGGTATCACAAATCAGCTGTAAATCTTCTAAACTATTTTCATAGGTCTTTTGATTATTCAACAACCCTTTATATAGGTTTACATATTTACGTTGCTCATCTATATGTGGTATGGGGATTTCTATTTCGCAAAGTCTATCCCAATCTAAACCACCTCTAACACTACTATCGCAATATGTCCAAGCTTTTCTATCAAACTCTGGTCGTTGAAATTCAATCATAAGATATTCAGGCAACAACTCATTTTCATCAATTACCTCAAAAGTTTTGTAAGCAGGTGAAACTAATGCAGGTTCATCATCTGTGTAAAGTGCCACAGGCAAAACTTCATCTCTGTTTACGTGCATTAGGTTAGTAGCAAATTGTCCTTTAGAAATTATCTTATACTTAGATAAGTCTAAACTTGATTGATTGGCTACAGAAGGCATAAAGTTTTTAAAAATATTGACTCCCAATAAGTTGGTTACTTCTAAGTCTTTATTCTTATTACTTACAACTTGTATGTAATCACCTATCTTTTTATAACTCATAACCCAATGTTTTAAAGGCGTTAATGAGTTGTTCTTGGCTTTGCTTTTCTTCTTGCAATAGCTCTTTAAAATCACCCTGAATACGCTTCATTTCGGTATCAAAGTCAATACCGCTATCGCCATCTACAAACTGGATGTATTTGCTTGGTACTAAAGAAAAATCGTTTTCAGCAATCTTGTCAAAATGTACCGATTGGCAATATTCAGGCACATCTTTATAGGTGTTTTTCCAATCTGTTTGCTGCCAATTGTGATAGTTTTCAGCTACTTTTTCTATATCTTTTGGAATAAGCTCAATAAATTTCTTTTCATATTCGCTACCCCAACGTCTTAAATCCACAAAAAGCACTTCTTTTTCTCGGTCTCTATAGTTTTTAAGTTTGTCATTTATGGTCGTGGTACGTTGCTTTTTATTGCGGTTTAAAATCCAAAGGGTAACACTTATATCTGTAGTATAAAAAGTATCTCGTGGAATGATGATGATAGCTTCAACCAAGTTGTTTTCAATCAACTTTCTTCGGATTTTATACTCTTCACCACCACCAGATAAAGCTCCGTTCGCCAAAATAAATCCTGCAACGCCATTTTCGGAAAGTTTACTCACCATATTCAAAATCCAACCATAATTGGCATTACTTTTTGGCGGTACATCATAACCTCTCCAACGAGGGTCGTCTTGTAACTCATCTGCACCTCTCCAATCTTTTTGATTGAAGGGTGGATTTGCCATAATGAAATCGGCTTTTAAATCTTTGTGTTGGTCGTTTGAGAATGTATCAGCGTGCTTGTCTCCTAAGTTTGCAGAAATACCTCTAATGGCTAAATTCATTTTAGCCAGTTTATAGGTAGTTGGGGAAGATTCTTGTCCATAAATAGATACTTCCTTTTTATTTCCTTGATGGCTTTCTATAAATTTGATAGACTGTACAAACATTCCACCAGAACCACAAGCAGGGTCATAGATGATGCCTTTATAAGGTTCTATCAATTCTGCTATTAAGTTTACTATGGTTTTTGGGGTGTAAAATTCTCCCTTTCCTTTTCCTTCTTTGATGGCAAATTTTCTAAGGAAGTACTCGTAAACTCTACCTATGATGTCTTGGGATTCATCTTCTAAGGTGTTTATTTCATTGATTTTATCAACCAATGATGCCAATTTGGTACGGTCTAAGCCTAAGCGAGAAAAATAGTTATCTGGTAAAGCCCCCTGTAAAGCAGGGTTATCTTTTTCAATGGTATGCAATGCCGTATCTATTTTTAAGGCTAAATCATTTTGCTTTGCATTTTTACTGATGTATGACCACCGAGAGATTTCCTCTAAGAAGAATACGTTTTTCATATTGTAGAAGTCTTTCATTTCTACATATTTCTCTTTACCCTCGGCAATGAGTTCTTCTCTACGCTCTTCAAATTTATCGCTGGCAAACTTTAGGAATATCAATCCTAACACCACGTGTTTGTATTCTGCCGGGTCAACCGAACCTCTTAATTTATCGCACGATTGCCAAAGGGTTTCTTCTATTGCTTTGGTCTTTTCAATTTTTTTCTTGGCCATATATGGTGGTCTCTTATTTTCTATTCGTTTTAATGTCCTTTGTTGCCATTTTTAAGGCTTGCAATGCCTGTTCTTCGTCTGTGGTTATTTCTAAAATTTGGTCTGCTAACCACAATGCCAACAACTCCTGTTCATCAGCCTTTAACAGCTCCGCTATTTTTAGCACCTGTTCCCGTTTAGCTCTACGCTCTCCACGTTCAATCTTGCTAAACATAGGGGTGTCAATTTCAAGTTCTGCTGAGAGTTGTCTTTGGAGTAATCCTTGACTCTCTCTAAGCTCTTTAATTCTATTTGCTAGCTTCACGACCTTTTATATTTTGACTTGTCAAATTTTGTCCAATTTAAGAATAATTAGTGAAAAAAGAATAAGGAAAACCGTAAAAAAGGAAAATAAAATTTCACTTTCTAACTGCCTTAATATAAGTTTAATATGAAAAACGGTAACTTGTATTGCTCATTCAATTTTATAATTCCTTAAATATATTAGAACATTTCTAAATCTTAATTCTACTTTCTTACCACCAAATGGCTCAGCCCCGGATCATTCAATAGCCGCTCCATTTCTGACTGTATAATGTCCTGAATATCCTGTTTGATTTGGAAATAGTTACGCTGTACCATACCTGAATCCAACTTTCGGATCACTTCAATGTCCTTATAATTTTGCTCCTCACGCTTAAGGCTGTCATGGTCATTAATGATCTCACAATGGAAAGCTTTCAAATCAATCTTACAATCGGGATTATCTGCTACCATACCCACAAATTCACCGGAGCTTAACCCCGATATTTTGGAAGGTGGTATGGCTGCTTCCAATTGTTTGGATCGGCTTATCGAAGTGTCCCCACTGTTAATCGAATAGCTCTCCCTGTCCTGCATTATTTTCCCAAAGCGCTCCGAAAGTTGTTTGGCCGTATCGCCAGTAACCTGACCGCTAACGATATTCCCCGTAATATTCATAATGACATCTGCCTGCTCACGGCCATAATCCTTTCGAAGCTGACTAAAATCCTGAATACCCAGACAGGTAGAAACTTTATTGCTCCGGGCAGTAGCAATCAAACTATCCATATTGTTCAGGTAGATGGTTGGGAACTCATCAAAAATGAGACTACTCTTTAACTTTCCTTTTTTGTTCACCAGCTTAATTAACCTGTTTACATAGAGGGATAATACCGCTCCGTAAATTTGTATTTTTTGCGGATTGTTTCCCATACATACAATCTTTGGATCATCAGGATTATTAATATCCAGATTAAAATCATTTCCTGACAACACATAGTATAACTGTGGGGATGAAAGCCTTGCCATTGCCACTTTTGCTGAGGCGATCTGGCCTTCCAATTGTTCCATAACATCATTGAGGTATGCATTAACAAAAGGATTTATCAGCACTTCAATTTCCTTCTCGGTTCGTAATAATGTGAAAAGGCTATCATAATCTACCTGCATTAATTCTATTACATGTGGCAAGGTGCAGAATTCCCCATCCTTGTATTTTTTCAGATACCAGATAATTGCGGTTAGAAAGTTGATTGGGGATTCCACAAAGAAGTCTCCCTGACGTTTGATCCATTCCCTGTTTAACCCCATCAAAATGGTACGGGCACTTTCTGCTGCATCGGTAATATCGGTCATCGCTGAAGGCTCTAAGGGATTGCACCGATGGCTACGGGTAAGGTCATCGAAATTAATCACATAAAATGCTGGGGGCTTGGTATATCGATGTTGGTTTTTCAGCCAGGTATTATAGACTATTTTGGAAAGGTCATCAAACTTAAAGTCGTACACAAACATGCTAAACCCTTTACGGATATGTTGAGTAATTACATGACGTATTACAAAGTAAGATTTACCGGAACCGGGTGTTCCCAATACCATAATCGCCCGAAATGGATTAATGATATTGACCCAACTTTTCCGCTGCTTATCTTTTAATTGGTATTGGGCAGGAAGATTTATGGAATATTCGTTTTCCAGCAACCGTTCTTCCTGTGGAAAGGTTTCGTTTTCCTTATTAAAGATGTCCTTGTTATTAATTTTATCCCTGATGATTCGTGAAAGTAATGTTCCACCGGTTAACACCAGCAGAAAGCCAATTCCTGTAAGTGCCATGTACAAAATAGCAGTCGTAATTACAGGTGTGTTTAGCTTCATGCATAGGTAGCTGATAAAATAAATAAGTAATCCGGTCATCAGGTAAGCAAAAGCCGTTCTGTGGTTAAGTTTTTCATCCTTTTTCCCCTTCGTTCCTATAAGGGATATTCCCAAAAAACAAAGGGCAATTAATTTCGATTTGTGAAAATTGCTGAACAATCCCGTCTTATAAATATTGCCTAAAATACGATCACTAAATGTGCTGCTCCATCCCCATAGTTCAAAAGCACTGTAGCAGTAATAATAGAAATGGATGATTAATATGGTAATACTGATAAGCCTTGTCATATCCAGTATCTTTCTTAGTGCTTGTTCATTTTCTCCGGTGTGCATTGCCATAGCTTTAATTTCTTTTACTGATTATTATTCAGATTTCTTTTTTTCTTCTTTTTGCGTTTCTTTTTAAGTTGATTGGGCAGGTACTCCGAGGTGTTTTCTGCCTGGGTCAACACCTGCAATACATTTTCTTTTCCTATTGATATGGAAGCAGATTGAGCCTCTTTATCAGCTTCTTTGGTTTCTGCCGCAGCGGCAGCCTGTGGCTGTAACCCAATGTTTTGTTTCGGGTCGGGATGCCTTAGCAAATCTTGTCCCGGAACACCTTCCGGCAAACACCTTTTCTGAATGGCTTTGGCACTGTAGGCTTTGCCTAAAGCACTTCCGTTAAAAACACACTTGGTTTGGTGATCCACATAGGTGATTCCGTATAAAATTCCATTAGCATTTTGCCTGAGTACGATATGAATCCCTTGTTTTTTCAACGCAGATATTAGTTCTGGAATGGATGATTTTTTTGACAACAATTCTTTATCCACCGCATTTTTAACCCGTCTTTTAAAAGGTGTTCGTTTCGCCATATTTTCTTTGAATTTCTGCTCCAGAAATTTCAGGGTTGGTTTATTATAAAACAGGCTGGCTTTGATAGGAACACCTACCGGATTACCATCAGCATCCAGCACCCGGTATAGCAATCCGCCAGTCTGATAAACTTTTGAATTTTCTGTTCCCCGTTCTGCCTTTACATTATATTTGTTAAGTACTGCATTCAGCTCCGGAAGACTAGTATATTTATAGGGAGTCAATACATTTTCCAGAATGTTTTGGATAGCCATTTTGGTCTGTGATTTGCCATACATCGCCTTGCCAACAGTTATAGGTTTTAATTTATAATTTTCATCTTTTTTTTGAGCTTCGGCCTGCACCAAACCAAACTCTTTTTCCAATGCTTTTCGGGCGGGTTCAGACTTACGAATGCCCAAATGATGTAAGTCAATTCGTTTGCCATCCGCTTCAATATTGGTAGTTACCAAATGAATGTGCGGATGTCCTGCATCGTGGTGTTGATAGACCAGATAAGGTTGTTCACCGAAACCGATTTTATCCAGATAACCATCGGCTATTTCAAGCAGTTTTTGCTTTGATAAATGGTTCTCTGAAACATCAAAATTGAGTGAAATATGGACACTATTCCGCTTTGTTTTTTCATTTAATTCCATCTGTTTTAAGAAGCGGTTTAGCTTCATAGTAAAACTCATTTTATCCGGATCAACAGGATAATTTCCTGCCCCGATACATTCCGCAACTCCCTGCTTTACTTTGTTCTCATTGTAGTTTAAAATGCGGTGAATAGAATGCCCTGTTTTGATTACTGCAACCATATTTCTGCCATTTTTTGTATGTGTTTTTTAATCTCATCCACCTTATTGAACAGGGTTCTTTTTTCTACTTCGTAAGCAATCAGCCAGCTTTTAAATTCTCTGATTTCTTGAAGCGTATGAAGTTTTTTAACGGCCTGATTAAAGTTGTTGCCTACGTGGTTAAGTTCCTTTCTAAGCTGAGCCATTTCTGCCATAAAATCATCGGCAGATTGGTTGCGATACGTCGTTACAATGGGCTTTTTAAAAAGGCTGTGACGAACATATTCGCTTAGCTTTCGGCAGGTGCTATTTTGCCATTTCTTTTCGATTTTTTCATATTCATCGGGTGTTAAACGCAGCCCAATAATGCGTGTCCTGTTTGATTTTTTTCCTTCCATCTCCTTCTCCTTTATCATCTTATCAAACTCAAAAATTCATTCTATACGCCCTGCCCACGAGTTCCGAGTTATAGGCAGCAAGATGTCGATTGTTAAACAACCGTTCATCTTGCCGTTTGCAGGAACGTTGCAAACTCATTGTTTTGCCAAAGTCTCCCAGAGGCTTATTATGTACTTTCAGGGATTCTGACGATTTTCTAAATAGTGAAGTTTTCTAAAATGCTTAGAAACACTTTTAAAGTTTATTCCCTAAGCGTTTCTTCTGCTGCTTTCCAATATGTACCAGCCAATCATTTAGGTCTTTGTGGTTTTGGTAAAGCTTGCTATGATCGTTATATTTCTTGCTACTAGACAATGCTTCCCTGGCAACTTTTTGTCCGGCGGCATCATTGTCCAGATATAGATTTATTGCTTTATGTGATTCCAAAAACGGACGTGCTTTTTCGAACAGGGAAAGGGAATTTAAAATGACAAAATCAGGAGTCTTATTTAGATCATTTCTACTGATACATTTGAACGAAAGAAAATCCATAAAGCCCTCGAATACGGTCACCTCATCGGAAGCATTTTTTACTGTGGTAATGTCCTTGGGAGAACTGCTTGCTTTGAAGTAAGGATTGCGTATTTCAAATCCGTCAGAATCATTTTTAAAACCAATTCCATAATAGTTTTTCCCGTTTACTTCATAATGTACTTCCCGGCAATATCGAGTTGCAGTTTCAATAGGGATTTTTCGTTGTTCCAAGTAGCGCATCAATGGATGTGAACTAAGTTCAACCTCTTTTAAAATTTTAAGTTGATGCTCCGGTTCATTTTTTATTTTGGTAAAACTTTTTGAGGGCTTTTGAAAAGAAAAACCGCCCTCCATTTTTTTTAGAAATTCTCCAACGGAACAACTGTAATATTGAATCCCAAAATCGATAACATTACCTCCTTCACCAAGGCCATGATCGTACCATCGGTTCAGCTTTCGATTAACCTTAAAAGAGGGGGTGTTTTCCTGCCGTAGCGGAGAACGGTACCAATGGTCATTGCCCTTGATTTTTGAAGGTTCATAACCTAATGAGGATAGGTATTGAACCATGTCCATTTCTTTTGCTTCCGCAATGGAAAGTTTTTGTCTCCTGAAATCCATAACCACACATTTTCATCTTCACTATTCAGTTCACAGACGTAAAGTTAAACAAGTGGTATGGCATCTACCCATCCTCTCTATATTTTGAATGGGATGATAGCATCTGGACTCAGAAAATATTAAATACATCTGTAATATGGATACTAAACTCAGTAATCAGAATACTGTATAAAAAGTAATCCAATGCAACTTTGTATTCATAAATAAAAAACAGATTATTATGAACAAAGAAAATCAAAAAGTATGGTTGGTGACAGGAACTTCCAAAGGACTAGGACTTCATTTAATCAAACTACTCCTTTCACAAGGACATAAGGTAATTGCAACAAGTCGGAATACAGATGCTCTGGAAAAAGAAATTACATCATTTAAAGAAAATCTTTTTCCAGTAAAATTAGATATTACTTCGGAT
>NZ_JBSXOK010000031.1:0-2409 GCF_056859415.1 Zunongwangia sp. L-65 | reverse complement strand
ATACAAAGGGCGTAAGGTAAAGCACCGTAAATATGGTATACGTTTCGGATTGAACGGGATATTCATTCGGGACAACCTGATGTACCTGCGGTTAACCATTACCAACACATCCAATATCAGTTATGATATTGACCAATTACGCTTTTTTATCCATGACCAGAAAAAGGCTAAACGTACAGCTTCACAGGAAATCGAGATTACCCCGGTACACCTCCAAAATAGGGTAACAAAAATTGACGGCCGGTCTTCACAGACTTTGGTGGTTGCGGTTCCCAAGTTTACCATTCCTGATAAAAAACACCTCGCCATACAATTGTTTGAAGCTAACGGCGGAAGGCATATCGAACTCAGTGTAAAAAACAGGACGATTATTAAAGCGGCAGTACTTCCCACATTGCAAATCAACTGGAAATACACTTATCAATAACTTTTAAATCAAAATATCATGAATCAGAAGAATTTAGAATACCTGAAAGACCAGATTAAATATACCGGTTTCGGGGAAGGTTTTGAAGCGCCCTTAAAGCGAATGATGAAAATAGAAAAGCCAGCCTTTAAGCTGGTACATGAAGCGCAATTCGGTACTGATAAAGTGGAAGCCCGAATGAATTTTAGCAAATCCAAGCAAACGGATATGTATTTCTTTAACTCCTATCAGGTGAGTGTACAAAAGGAAAATAATCCCGATGAAGCAATGAAACAGACCTTCTATATCAACAAAGGCAATAATATTACGCTGAAAGAAGCCTATAACTTAATGGAAGGCCGGTCGGTCAATAAGGATCTGACCAATAAGGAAGGGCAACTTTACAATGCCTGGTTACAGATGAATTTTAAACAGAGTGATGACAATGGAAATTTCAAAATACAGCAGTACCATCAAAACTATGGCTATGATCTGGAAGCAACACTCGCTAAACATCCCATTAAAGAACTGGAGAACGAAACCTATAAATCCAATCTGATGGATTCCCTGAAAAAGGGAAGCCTGCAATCGGCGACTTTTCAAAAGGAAGGTTCGGAGCAGAAACAGTACATCGAAGCCAATCCACGGTTTAAGACCATCAATATTTATGACAGTAATATGCAACGGGTGGATAACCGCCAGTCCAAGAGGGAAAAACAATCGGAAGCACAAAGCCGCTCTGCTAAACAGGGACATAAAAGTCAGGAGCAGCCGATTGCCGATGAAGCTCCGGACATACCGAAGGCTAAGAAGAAAAGAAAGAGACCCACCATAACCTAAACGATATGGAACAGCTAAAGCCTTTATCTGACTTTTTTACGGCTATTGAGAAGGATGGCCGTATCAGTATTACGCATATAGGGATATATGCTGCCCTGTTGGAGTACCGGGCGCAGATGGGCAATAGCAATCCGATAGTGGCATTTAGTTATGACATTATGAAGATTGCAAAAATATCATCTGCCATGACCTATCATAAATGTGTAAAGGATCTGAGTGCCTACGGGTATATACGGTATGAACCCTCATTCAATAAAAACAAGGGGAGTAAAATTTACTTTCCCGAAAGCGATGGGTAGAGAATGAATTAATTTTTCGGTACAAAGCCCTTCGGGGCTTTTGCTGTTTTAAAGCGGAGGTGAAAGATGGAAAATGAAGTAAAGAGAATTCCGCCGGAAAAAGCAATAGCACTATTGAAAGAAGACGGTATAGAAGTAACAGCGGAACAGGTGAAAGTCATCCTGGACTTTATGTATGAGATCGCGGATATTGTTGTAGATCAGTATCTGGCAAAACCTGCCTGAATTTCGTATATTTATAAATGGAATCAGGCTGTTAGATTAAACAACCTTAATACTTTGGAACCATGAAAATTGCAGATTTATATATACGGGTAAGCACGGATGAACAGGCCGACAAGGGATACTCACAACGGGATCAGGAAGAGCGTTTGCGCAAGTATTGTGAAATCAACCATATTCAGGTTCGGAAAGTGATTTATGAGGATCATTCGGCAAAAACCTTTAAACGTCCTTCCTGGACAAAACTGCTAGGTATCCTACGTAAATCCAGAGGACAGTCTGATTTGATATTGTTTACCAAATGGGACAGGTTCAGCCGGAATACAGGGGATGCTTATCAGATGATCGGCACTTTGAGACGATTGGGGGTAGAACCGCAGGCAGTAGAACAACCACTCGATTTATCCATTCCTGAAAATAAAATGATGCTCGCCTTTTATCTGGCTGCTCCTGAAGTGGAAAATGACAGAAGAGCTCTAAATACCTTTCATGGGATGCGAAGGGCTAAAAAAGAAGGACGCTGGATGGGCCTTGCTCCAATCGGTTATAAAAACAAAATTGATGAGAGTGGTAGAAAATATATTGCGCCAAGGAAAGTCCAGAGTGACATAATGAAATGGGTATTCAAAGAATTGGCAAAAA
>NZ_JBSXOK010000030.1:0-2972 GCF_056859415.1 Zunongwangia sp. L-65 | reverse complement strand
TACATTCAATGCGCTAAAGCCCAGGGGTTGTTCCCCGGTAATCTGTAACCCGGCTCCCTTTTTATTTTCAAGTCGAATCCATCTCGCATCAGTTTTATACCCTGCTTCCTGCGGACGAATATACTCCCAGGTAAACTGGTTTTCTACCTGATCTTTATAAACTCCCATAAAAGCAGAGGTATTTCGATCGGAGTAATTCTCCCATGGACCGCGACCGTAATATTCCAGGTTGTCGTAATCTCCCGGCAGTACCATTCGCATTCCAAAACGGGGAAGTTCGGGTAAGTCTTTATCACTGTCTAAAGTAGCCGTAACTTTAATATCGCCATTATTTTCGATAAAATATGCTACGGTATATGGCACGGCTACGCCTGCAAGCTGATAGGTCACCGTAATTTGCTGCCCTTCTTTAGCTTTTTTAGCGACTTCAACATGGGTCACTGTAGCATTATGAGTCGCCTCTTTCCAGGCTTTTAATTTTTGTGGCATCCCATTCCCAAAATCATTATCGGTAGGTGCCCTCCAAAAATAAGGCTCCGGGAATACCGAGATTGGTGATTGCTGATGATCTTTTAAATGATAGGATTCAAAGCTTCCGGTTTTGGTATTGAAAACACCTTCGATTTTTTCTGTTGAAAACTGAAGCTGATCACCTTTCTTGCTTACATTTAGCTGTCCAGCAGTTGCGATATCAGCAGCATCAAAATAGGTGTTTCCCCCTACTTTGAACTGTTCTCTGGCCATCTCATGACCGGCAGGCACCATGGCTTTGGCCTTTTTGGTATAGCCATAAACACTTAAGAAATACTCTTTATTCCCTAATTCAGGTAAGGCTATCGTCACAGTTTTGGTTTTATTCGGCGCAACATTCAAATTGAATTCCCCGGTTTTTACGACCTGACCATCGGCAAGTAATTGCCATTTAAAATCAAAAGCATCCAGATTGGTGAAATCGAATTTGTTGGTTACTTGTAGTGAATTCCCATCCAGCTCAAATTTGATGTTTTGGTATACTTTTTTAACTTCCTCTAAAGCCGGGTGCGGGGTACGATCGGCACTTACCAGACCGTTGGCATTAAAGTTTTGATCGTTTTGCAATTTCCCTGCGCCAAGATCACCACCGTAGGCCCAGAATTCCCTTCCGTCTTCAGTTTCCGCACGTAATCCCTGGTCGACCCAATCCCAGATAAAACCTCCTTGCATATGATCGCTGCTATCGATAATATCCCAGTATTCCTGGAAGTTCCCGTTGCTGTTCCCCATGGCATGAGAATACTCACACATAATATAAGGACGTTCTTTACTATCATCCTCGGCATAGGCCTTCATATGGTTAATCCCTGGGTACATCGGGCAAACGATATCGGTATTTCTATTCTCCCCGGCCTGCTCAAACTGCACTTTACGGGTGGTATCGCGCTTTTTGATCCAATCGTAAGCATCATAAAATACAGGCCCATTTCCACTTTCGTTTCCTAAAGACCAAACAATTATAGAAGGATGGTTTTTATGGAATTCTACCATTCGTTCAATGCGGTCCATATGTGCTGGTGCCCATGCTTCCAGATAGGCCGGGTGCTTTGATTTATCGAAGTTGCCCTGCCACTCGGCGCCCATTCCATGGGTTTCGATATTGGCTTCATCGACCACGTACATTCCGTACTCATCGGCCAGTTCGTAGATATACGAATCGTGGGGATAATGGCTCATCCGTATCGCATTGATATTGTTTTTTTGCATCACCTCGATGTCTTTACGCATCATCTCGCGGTCAGGTGTATGGCCTTTATCGGGATGATGTTCGTGCAAATTCACACCATTTACCGTAATGGGCTCGCCATTGACAATGAGTTGGGCATTCTTAATTTCAACTTCACGGAAACCGGTTTTCCCGGCCAGTGCGGCCATCTCGTTCCCTTTTTTGTCTAATAAACTGATTGTGTACTGATAAAGGTTTGGAAATTCATTACTCCATTTTTCAACATGGGCCAATGTTTTTGAAAAGCTTACTTGGGTAGCTTTTTTCCCTAATTCCTTTGTTTGGGTAAAGACTTGTTTTCCTGAAGGATCCAGTAAGGTGAATTTTACTTTTGGTTTCTTGATACTTCCTTTATCAAATTCTTTAAGTTTTACGGTAACGTTTAGCTCGCCATCCTGGTAATCATTGCTCAGTCCGCTGGTTACAAAATAATCCCAGAGCGTCGTTTTAGGAACTGCCTGTAGGTACACATTTCGTTCTAAACCACTTAAGCGCCAAAAATCCTGATCTTCCAGATAGCTACCATCATGCCATCTAAAGACTTGTACCGCCAAAAGATTGTCACCTTCTTTTAGTAAGTTGGTAATATCGAATTCTGCCGGGGTTTTAGAGGCCTTGGTCATCCCTGCTTCTTTCCCGTTTACAAAAATCCGTGCATAGCCTGAAATGGAACCAAAACGAAGGATAATCTCATGATCATCCCAGGATGTAGGGATGGTAAATGTCCTGCGGTATGTCCCTACCGGGTTATAAATTTCTTCATCCCCATCTTTGGAATTTTTATTGATCACCTCTCCATCTGCTGTTTTCTGATCTGAAGGAAACCCGATATAGGGTGGATTTTTAGGGTGAGGATAGGTGACATTGGTATAGATAGGAAGATCGAAACCTTCCAGTTCCCAATTGGAAGGCACCTGGATATCATCCCAGTCACTATCATTTAGAGAGGGGGCGTAAAACGCTTTTGGGCGCTCACTAGGGTGTTGTACCACATTAAACTTCCAGGTACCATTTAAGCTTTGGTACAGGGCGGAGGATGGAGGATCGTTTTGTAAAGCTTTTTTTGCGGAAGTGTAGAGTACAAAATCACTACGGCCATCAAGCTTATGGCGGTCTACTTTAGTGGGATCTTCCCACTCGTTTTGCTGCGTATAGCCCACCGTAAACAATAATAATCCTAGTAGGCTTAAAAAGGTCTTTTTCATAGTTTTAG
>NZ_JBSXOK010000029.1:0-44658 GCF_056859415.1 Zunongwangia sp. L-65 | reverse complement strand
GTTACGCTCGAAATGACAGAGAGTTTTGTCATCTCGACCGAAGCGGAGGGATCTCTTTTGGAATTTTTATTTAGTTTGAGAATTCTCGACTTCATTTCGTTACGCTCGAAATGACAGAGAGTTTTGTCATCTCGACCGAAGTGGAGGGATCTCTTTTTGAATGTTTAGTTTGAGAATTCTCGACTTCATTTCGTTACGCTCGAAATGACAGAGAGTTTTTGTCATCTCGACCGAAGTGGAGAGATCTTTTTTGGAATTTTTATTTAGTTTGGGATTTCTCGGCTTCACTTCGTTACGCTCGAAATGACAGAGAGTTTTGTCATCTCAACCGTAGTGGAGAGATCTCTTTTGGAATGTTGAGTTTGAGAATTCTCGAGTTCATTTCGTTACGCTCGAAATGACAGAGAGTTTTGTCATCTCGACCGAAGCGGAGAGATCTTTTTTGAATTGTTTAGTTTGAGAATTCTCGACTTCACTACGATACGCTCGAAATGATAGAGAGTTTTGTCATCTCGACCGAAGCGGAGAGATCTCTTTTTGAATGTTGAGTTTGAGAATTCTGCTTCAGTCGTAATGACATTACCTTATAAATATTGCTCACTAAAAGCTACGATCCAGTTTCCATATTTCCGCGGTAATATTCCATTACTTTTACTCGGAGTAAATATTGAAATTTAGCATTAGCCAGGTTAATTCTGGATTGGTCTAAACTGTTTTTACTTACGATATACTCTACAATGGTAGAAGCACCAGCGTTATATCGAATCTCATTAACCCTAAAACTTTCCTGATAGGCATCCACCTGTTCTTCTAAATTTTGCCATTTTTGGTAAGCTGTTTCCATATCAGCGTGAACCTGGATGATACGTTGTCTAAACTGATTTTTGGTACTTTCGAGTTCAATTTCGGATTGTTTTAGATTGATTTTTTGCAATTCGACATTGTTTTTAGCTCGGAATCCATTGAAGATAGGAATGCTTATAGAAACCCCTACACCTGAATTGAGGTTATTAGAAAACTGATCTAAAAATGAAATATCGGCCGTTGCATACTGAATCTGGCTCGCCAGTACTGGTAACGATTGCCCATTATACTGAATATAACCTCCGGTTTCAACGATTTCACTTCCATTTTCTGTAAAGGTACGTGCTGTGCTGGAATAATTCGTGTTTAATTGCGCAAATAATCCAACTTGTGGATAGTAATTGGAACGGGCAATTTTCACCTGTTTTTCTGCAGCTTTAATTCGGAGTTCCCGGGCTTTAAAGGTAGCCAGGTTTTTCACCGCTTCTTTAAAAACATGATCAGCACTTAAATTGTACTTTTCATAAACTTCAAGCGAATGATAAGCTTCCGGGAAAACTTTGTAATCAATATTTAGTAAAAGTGCTAGCTGAGAAACCGATTGTTTCAGATTGTTTTCAGCATCAATAACACTGTTTTCGTCAGCCGAATATTGACCTTTGATATTGTTGAATTCTGCCGGATTTGCATTTCCTTCTTCATTTAATTTCTGTAATCTATCCAGCTGTCTTTGGGTATTTAAGCGCCTGATTTCTGCAAGTTCTAATAAATCTTCAGCGTTTAAAATACCCAGATAAGCCATGGTGACATCTAAAATAAGATTTTGACGTGCTTCCTGCACTTCAGCTTCAGCAGCTTTAATATTCAGCTTATCCCTTTTTAACTGGTTTAGCAATCTAAATCCGTCAAAAACGATAGCGTTAAGATTTAGTCCGGCGTTCGAGTAATTCAGTTGTTGTTCGATCACATCATTAGAATAGGGGTCGATACTTCGCCCGTTCGTAATTCCGCCAGATATGCTTCCGTTTAAACTGGGTAAAAATTCATTGCGACTTTGTTTAAAATTCACAGTGGCCGATTCTGAATTTAATTTTCGGGATTTTAGATCAGGATTATTTTTTAAAGCTAAAGTGATACAGTGCTCCAGATTGAGTACGACCGAATCTTGTTGCGATCTACATAAAAATGGGCAAATAATGATGAGTATGATGATTGATGATTTTAAGTCCATATATTAAGATTTCGCGATACTACCGTCTAAAAGATTGATGATTTTAGAGGCATAAGCTGCATTACTTTCTGAGTGTGTGGCCTGGATGATGGTCACCCCATCTTCTTCGTTTAATTGTTTGAAAAGCTGCATAATTTCGTCGCTTTGTTTGGAGTTGAGGTTTCCGGTAGGCTCATCGGCAAGGATTAATTTGGGTTTAGAAATTAATGCTCTCGCAATTCCTACCAATTGTTGTTGGCCACCGCTAAGTTGATTTGGGAAAAGGTCTTTTTTTCCTACAATATTAAAGCGATCCAGCATATCACCAACCAGTGCTTTACGTTCATTCGATTTTACACTTTTGTATAAAAGCGGCGTCTCGATGTTTTCGTAGACGGTAAGCTCGTCGATAAGATGATATTGCTGGAATACAAAGCCAATGTATTCTTTGTATAATTTAGAGCGATGTTTTTCCTTCATATTATGAATGGTTTCTTCCAGAAATTTATATTCACCTTCCTGAAAACCATCTAACATACCGATAACATTTAGTAAGGTAGATTTACCGGAACCTGACGGCCCCATAATTGAAATGAATTCCCCTTCTTCAACTTTAAGACTTAAATCGTTTAGCAGAAATGTTCTTCTTCCGCCGGTAGTTACCCATTTGTAAATGTGGTCTAATTCTAATAACATGTTTTTATTTTTTATCTAAAAGTTTAACTTCACTTACTCTGTTCGTAATGATTTTACCGGATTTTGTAACGCGGCTTTTACAGTTCTAAAACTTATGGTGGCAACAGCAATTAAAAGTGATAATACACCTGCCGCGATAAAAAACCATAGGCTTAATTCAATTCTAAATACATAATTTTGTAGCCATTCGTTGGTAAAATACCAGGCAATTGGTGTGGCGATCACAAAAGCAATTCCCACCAGGATTAAAAAATCTTTGGTTAATAACAAGGTGATATTGGTGACTCCTGCGCCAACAATTTTTCGAACACCAATTTCTTTCGTACGTTGGGTTACTACTAAGATGGACATGGCAAAAAGCCCAATACAACTTAAAATAATAGCGATTATCGATCCGCTTGTAATCATGCGAGTTAATCGTTTTTCATTTCTAAAGGTGCGATCGATATTTTCATCAAGAAAAGAAGCAGCAAATTCGGCATTAGGTTCAATATTAGCCCAGGCATCTTTTATCACATCATAAGTTTGTGAAGCGGTATTTGGAGCTACTTTTATATAAGCATAATAAAGATCCCAGTTTGGATCTACAGAGATGGTAAGTGGAGCGATTTCTCTATTTAAATCCTGAAAGTTATAATCTCTAAGTACCCCGATAATTTTATAATTCCTGTGGTCATCAATTGGGATCATTTTATTTAAAGGCTCTTCTTCCTGAAGCAGTTTTGCCATTGATTCGTTAATAATCAGGCTAAGACTATCTGTGGCAAAATTTCGGTTAAAATCACGTCCTTCTTTCAGTTTCAGGTCTAAGGTTTTTATATAATCATAATCTACAGCTAGTACATTAGTATTAATATTTCTACCCTGATATTCAAATCCCATCTGACTTTCAAAACGGGAACCCGTAGCATCGATTCCCAAAATATTATCGGCACCACTAATGTTTAGGATATTTGGATTGTCCTGAAGTTCATTCCGTAGTAATTTTAAAGATTCTCTGGCCGATTTTTTACCGTTAAGCGGAAATGCGATCACTTGTTCTTTATTGAAACCTAAATTTTTATTCTGCATATAATGTAATTGCTGCCACAACACCAAAGTTCCTGTAACCAAAAGAATGGCAATACTAAACTGAAAGACCATCAGCACGTTTCGCAATCTATTTTTACCACTCATATCCAGTTTTCCTTTTAGTGACTGAATAGTTTTTAATTTTGAAAGTAATAATGCAGGATACCCACCGGCGATTAAAGTGATTATCGCCAGAATAAGTAAAAAGCCCAGAATCATCGATGGATTTATGATACTACTGAACTCAGCTGGAACTCTAAATAAAGACTGAAAAGGATCGGCGACCAAAAGACTTATCAGTAAACCAATAATTGCTGAAGTAAGAAAAATAAACACGCTTTCTGCCCAAAATTGAATAAATAGCTGAGCTTTTGCAGCGCCTAGTGTTTTACGCATGCCAATTTCTTTTAGTCGTTTTGTGCTTCGGGCAATGCTCATATTAATGAAATTTACGCTGGCAATTAGAATAATAAGCATTCCTATTCCAAAGATCAGGTAAGGGTAATTTCTGGAAACTTCAAAAAGATGATTTTTAATTTTTACAAAATGCCAATCGGTAATCGGCATTAACTTTAGTTTTTTAAAATTTCCTTCCGCATTAGGTTGTGCACCATCACGTTGTGCATCTTCGATATCTCCTTTAAAGTGAAGGTTAGTGAATTTTTGAGCATTTTTTTCAAAATTGGTTACGGCAACACCATTTTCTAATTGTACGTATACATGATGATTTCTATTTCCCCATTCGCTTAAATTTTCCTGATAATCCGGCATGTTTTCGATAGAAACAGCAATATTAAACTTATCATTAGTGTTTTTAGGCAGGTCTTTTAGTACAGCACTAACTACAAATGGTTTTAATTGACCGCCCATCTGAATATCTAATGTCTTGCCGATAACACTTATTTCTCCAAAGATTTTCTTAGCACTTTCAGCAGTGACTACCACCGAGTTTTGATGTTCGAGCAGATTATTTTTTGTTCCGTAGCGAATGGGAAAAGAAAACATCTTAAAATAATCGTTGTCCAAAAAAGCCACATCTAATAGCAATTCTTTCTCTCCCTTTTTTACCAGATTATAAGCTTCACGGTATCGGCTAGTATATTTAATCCCAGGAACTTCTTCTTTAAGTGTAGGTGCCATGGCGAGCGGCTGCGTTATATTAGCTTTTGCGCCCTCTGGGTTTTGTGAAATAAAATAAGAGATAAATAAACGATCCTTATTCTCATGAAAATTATCAAAAGAAAGTTCGTAAACTGAAGCGATACTAAGTAGTATGGCAGCAGCAAAGGCGATGGATAAGCCAAAAATGTTTAGGCCCGTAAAGGTTTTATCTTTGATGAGGTTTCGCCAGGCGATTTTGATATAGTTTTTAAACATGATTAATTATTTTGTCCCGATAGTTATCGGGAGATGATTTATTCAGTTCTTAGGGATTTTACCGGGTTTTGTAATGCAGCTTTGATACTTTTAAAGCTGATGGTAATTAGAGCAATAGCTAGTGTGATGATAGCAGCCAGTATAAACTGCCAAACACTTAAATTAATACGATAGGCAAAATCCTGCAACCATTTTTGCATAGCATAATAACCCAAAGGAAAAGCAATTAAAAAAGCAACAAAGATCAATTTGATAAAATCTGCGGCAAGCATTCCCACTATTTCACCGACATTGGCTCCTAGCACTTTACGAATCCCGATTTCTTTAAAGCGTTGTTCTGTTGCGAATGTGATTAGCCCGAATAAACCTAAACACGCGACAAAAATGGTGAGCATCGTAAAAGCGCTTAAGATGATGCCCATCCTTTTTTCATTGCGATACGTCTCTTCAAAAGACTCGTCTAAAAAAGAATAGGTAAAGGCTTGTTGCGGGTTGAATTTTGACCATTTTTCTTCAGCAAAATCGAGAATCTTACTTACCTCAGCATTTTTGGTTTTTATAATTAATCCGCCATAGGGATTGTATGCCAGTACCAAAGGATCGATCTCGTTATGTAAGGATTTAAAATGGAAATTTTTTATAACACCAATCACCGTAAATTCTTCATTTTCCGGATCTGCGGCTCTTTTAAATGTTTTTCCGACAGGGTTATCTCCTAAGTCTAAAATTTTAGCGGCTTCTTCATTAATAATCGCTTTATTAGATTCATTTTTTAATTCCGCAGAAAAGTTCCGCCCCTTAATGAGCTCTAATCCCAACGTAGGTAAGTATTGCTCATCTACATCGTAAAAAAAGAATTTCCTCAGATACTCATTATTCTTAAAAATACCTTGCACGTGATTGTCTGTTTCTCCCGCAGGAACAAAAGCAGACCTGCTTACACTGGCTATACCCGGATTTCTAAGCAGTTCATCCTTATAGGAATTCACCTTTTCTGAACCCATTTTATAAGCATCTCTCAACACGATTACCTGATCTTTATTATAGCCTAATTTTTTATGCTGAATGAACTGCATTTGCTTGTAGACAACAAGGGTTGCCAGAATTAGCCCGGCCGAAATCACAAACTGAAAAACCACCATTCCACTTCTTAAGCTGTTTTTTCTTCCGCTACTTGCAAACTTACTTTTAAGGGCCATTAAGGGTTTAAAGGAAGAAAGTACAAATGCGGGATAGGCTCCTGCCAGCAAACTAATAGCAATCACAAAAGCCAACAATAAAAGAACAGTTGGAACATTTAAAAAGCTAAAAAACTGTAGTTCTTTACCCGCCAGGTCATTAAATGTTGGTAAAAGAAGCGCTATAATACCTGCTGCCAGAAAGGTTGCAAAAGAAGTTGTGAGTAAAGATTCGGTTAAAAACTGTGTTACCAATTGTTTTTTATCAGATCCCAGTACTTTTCTAATTCCTACTTCCCGACTGCGTTTTGTAGCGGTTGCAGTAGCCAGATTCATAAAATTTATGCAGGCGATAAGCAACATAAATAGTGCTATAGCACTAAAAATATACATGTATTTGATATCTCCGGAAGGGGAAAGCTCGGTATTCGGTGCAAAATCTGAGTACAGATGAATATCCGTAAGCGGTTGTAAAAACAACCCCAACTTATTGTTCTTTTGAAACTCCTCGTATGATATACCTATGGCTTGCTGTACCTGGTCGCTTATATACTTCTTCATCCAAGAAGGGACCTGGGCTTCTAACTGCGCAAGGTCCGTACCGGGCTTTAGGGCTAAGTAGGTCGCAAAACCGGAATTCACCCAGGAGTTTGAAGTACTACTTTTTTTATTCTGCATCGGGATGAACACATCAAACTGCAAGTGGGTATTATGCGGGGTATTTGTGAGCACTGCTGTTACTTCAAGATCTTGTTCTATATCCTGAAATTTTATACGTTTTCCTATTGGGTTTTCAGTACCAAAATACTTTTTAGCTTCAGAAGAAGTGAGCATTACGCTATTGGGGTTTTTAAGTGCTGTTTTGGCGTTACCTTTTATAAACTTGAAGCTGAAGACTTCAAAGAAGTTAGGATCTACATAAGCCGCCCGTAGATTTTCAAAAGTCGTATTGTTATACAGAATTTGCGGATTGTACACCGTACTCAAGCGCGTAGCATTCTTCACTTGTGGAAAGTCTTCCTTAAAGGTTTTGGCTACAGGAGCTGCCACCATAGCTTCGTTAAGCTCTTCCCCGTTTACATTACCCCGCAACACAACCCTGGCGATATTCTCGGCATTATCATAATAACGATCATAGCTAAGTTCGTCCCAAACGTAAAGAGTTATCAATAAACAACTGGCAATACCTATTGCCAGTCCAAATATATTTAGTGCGCTATACCCCTTATTTTTCCAAAGGTTTCTAATGGCGATTTTTAAATAGTTTCTAAACATAACTGATGAGGTTTGTCCCGATGATTATGGGGTGATGAATTATTCCGTTTTTAAGCTTTTTGCGGGATTGATGAATGCTTTTTTTGCAGATTGGATTCCCACAGTTAACATAGCGATACCTATTACTACTAAAGCTGCAAGGCCAAAAACCCACCATTTTATTTCTATGCGATGTGCATAATCCTGAAGCCATTCCTGCATTGCATACCATCCAATTGGAATTGCTATAATAATGGCTACAGCAATGGTTTTTAAAAAGTCTTTAGAGAATAGCATCACGATAGATTGTACCGATGCGCCAAGTACTTTACGAATCCCTATTTCTTTTACGCGCTGCTCTGTCACCTGAACGATCAAACCAAAAACACCCAGGGCCGCCAGAAATAAACTAAGCGCACTAAAGAAGCTGAAAAACTGTAAAAGTTTGGTTTCGGCTTCGTATTGTTTTTGCAATAGGTCTGAAACATTATCGATTTCCAGAAGCTTGTAAGGATAAAATTCTTGCCATAATTGGTTGATTTTAGCTATAACTTTTTCCTCAGATCCAGGTTTTATACGCATGAGTAGGCTTCCGCGATCTGGATTTTTATCAGCCTGAATCACGATTGGTTTTGCGCTGGTTCTAAGATTTTCATTATTAAAATTGCTCACAATACCAACAGGCGTTGCTTCCAAAGCTTTATTAGCGACATTTAATTGATTAATTTTTAAAAGTTTTGCAGCCTGAGCGGTAATAAGAGATGGTCTTTTTTTAAGCTCAGCTTTTTTGACCGAATCCATTTCATTATAAAAACTTTGTGGCAGGGCATCACCGCCAAAATCATTGCTCAAAAATCTTCCTTTTTCAATTTCCAGGCCTAAAGTTTCAGCTAGATCGGTATCTGCAAACATATACCAGATCTCCACTTCATCACGAGAATTATCCGGACTTTCAACTCTTCGATTCATACTTCCGCCTGCATAAGAGGGTAGCCAGGAAGAAATGCTCGCTTTTTCTACAAATGGGCTTTTAAGTAATTCGTTTTTAAAACTCTCACCTTTATTCTGCCAGGTATTATACTTAATGCTTAAAAGATTGGAAGCATCGAACCCAATATCTTTAGATTTTAAAAGTGTTACTTGTTGGTTTACCACGATCATGGCGATGAGTACAACCAGTGAAATTGAAAATTGAAAGATCACAAGTCCTTTTCTTACAAACTGAGTTTGGCCCGTGCCGCTAGATCTAAATTTCTTGCGCAATGAAGCCAAAGGATTTATTCTTGAGATCAATAGCGCAGGATATAAGCCCGTAAGGATGCTTAAGGCGAAAATCGATGAAATGGAACATAAAAATAATAATGCAGAATTGCTGAAAGTGAGCGCCAAAGGATGATCGATATAATTTACGATACCGGGTAAACTTAGCTGATAGATCACAAAAGCAAGAATACCAGAAATAAGAAAAAACAATCCAGATTCTGCTAAATATTGTGAGATAAGTTGAAAACGATCTGCTCCTAAAATCTTCCTAACACCAGTTTCCTGCATTTTGTGAGAAGCTCTGGCTGTAGTTAGATTGATATAATTGATGCAGGCGATAACCAACAATAAAATCGCTATCGCACCCAAAATATAAAGTTTCTGGGCACTTCCTTTATAGGTCTGGTGAAGACCAAAATCAGATTTTAAATAAATATCCTGTAAAGGCTGTAACTCAAATTTATCTGGATGTTCAGCTTCGGTATAATTTGAATACCAATTATTATATTTTGTCTCAAACTTTGTTTTATCCATATCCTTTTTTAGGCTTAGATAATAGCTTTGAAAAAATCCAAACTGCTGCTTACTAAGCACCTCTGTTCTGGGTTTATACAGATAAATCACTTGCCCTTTAAGATGTGTATTTTCAGGAATATCCTTGAAAATCCCCGTGATAAGATACTCGTTAGGCTCATTGCTGTAAGAAGGAAGATCTTTGATCGTTTCTCCAACCGGATTTCTACCATTAAAATATCTTTTTACTAATGATTCTGAAATTACAATAGTTGGAGTTCTTTCAACTAAATTCTTTGGACTTCCTGAAATGATTTCAACATCAAACATCTCCAGAAATGAAGGAGTGGTTTGGATCACTTTGGTTTTTGTGCCTTCACCCTGAATATTTCTAAAATTAAAATAGATATCAAATTGCTGGACGGTGGTAATAGCTTCCACTTCCGGGAAATCTTTTAGCGCCATATTAGTTCCCGATAGTGCATAATCTCCTTTTTCTAAAAGTTCTCCGTCTCGGGTATTAATAGTATTTACTCTAAAAATCTGGTCCTTTTTTGTCCAAAATCGGTCATAAGAAGATTCATCGATCACTACGGTGGTCACGGCAAGACAGGCAGCTAAACCAATGGTTAAGCCAATAATATTGATTAGAGAATAGGTGCTGTTTTTAAGCAGGTTCCTCCAGGCGATTTTGATATGATTTCTGATCATGACTATTCGTTTCTTAAAGAGTTTACAGGGTTTTGAATTGCAGTCCTAATCGTTTTAAAACTAATAATCACAAGGGCTAAAGCGATCATTCCCAGTCCGCTTAAGGCAAAAACCCACCAACTTAAAGTGGTTTTATAGGCAAAGTCTTCTAACCAAACGGAGGTCCTCCAATAAGCAATAGGTGTAGCAATAACAAAAGCCAGGGCTACAAGCTTTAAGAAGTCCCTACACAACAAGACCTGTAGTTGAAGTAACGAGGCACCCAGTATTTTACGAATCCCTATCTCTTTTATGCGCCGCTCTGTATTATAAATCACAAGGGCAAGCAGACCTAACACGCTAATCAAAATAGCCAGGCCTGTAGCCCAGTTTAGGAGTTTCTGGGTGCGCTGTTGCGACTTATAAAAATTAGCTATGGTCTCGTCCATAAACTGAATTTCAAAATCAGAATCAGGATAAACCGATTTATACATGTCTTGTACTTTGGCAATGGTAGCAGACAGATCTGATGTTTTAGGTTGAATTTTAAAATGAATCATCCTAAATTGGGAAAACCAGTTTCGACTGATGTCCCCTACAAAGACTACCGGCTGTATCTGGGAGGTTAAAGGTTTGTGGTTAAAATCACGCATGACGCCCACAATAGGATAGCCATTCTCTCCCTGCATCAAGCGTTGCCCTATTGCTTCTGCAGGTTCTTTAAAGCCCAACTTGTGTAGCATGGTCTCGTTGATCACATATTCTTTAATGGTATCATTAAGGGGTTTTCGACCCGCCAGCAGTTCTAACCCATACAGATCAAAATAGGACGCATCCCCAAAACGCTGTTCCTGTATGACTTCAATAGTTTCGCCATCCTTAATAAAATCCACAACTGTTGAATTGATATAAAAAGATGCAGGTGGAGGTCCTGCCAAACTAATCGTGGAAAGTTCGGCAATAGTGGCCAGCCGGTTTTTTAAAAGCTCCTTTTTGCTTAAAGCGGGATCGTTCCAGGGAAGCGGAATGCAGGCAATATCGTTTACGGCGATCCCGATATCCTTATGCATCAGGTAATTGATCTGCTTGCCCACGAGAAGTGTCCCTATGATGAAAACCTGAGCAACTACAAACTGAAAAACGGTAAGGCCTTTTCTAAAACCCCCATTAGATGTCTGGGAAGCAAACTGATTTTTCAACACGGAAACCGGTTTAAAACCAGAGAGCACAAAAGCCGGGTACATACCAGACAACAGCGTAACCACGAGTATCAACACAAACATGGCAGCAATGATCCACGGGTTTGCAAAAAGCTCAAAATTTAATCCAGGTGGAATAAATGCTGAAAAAACACGCAACAACCAAAAAGCTAAAATCACAGATACCAATGCCGCTAATAGCGTAAGGAGGAAGGTCTCGCCTAGAAATTGAAAAACCAGTTGTTTTTTTGAACTTCCTAAAGTCTTACGAATACCTATTTCACGGGCTCGTTGTGTAGCCCGTGCCGTCATTAAATTAATGAAGTTAATACATCCCAAAAGCAAGAGAAACAGCGCTACCATCGCTAAATTGGACAAGACCTTTTTACTCGCCTGGGGAACGCCATAGTCAAACGTGCTGTAGCGGGTATCAAAATGAAGCTCATCTAAAGGTTGTGGGTAAAAACGCGTCCATTTCCCGGCATCAAGATCTTCTTGATCAGTATGCGACTTACTCATTTCGTCCAACTGCTTTTGAATCGTTGCAATTGCAACTCCCGGAAGGCTCTTAAACACAACTTGTGCACTGGAATTGTAACTGCCCCAGTTGGTATTGGTCACCGTTGATTTGATATCTGACTGTAATGCCGTAGGAAGGGAGATAAATTCCTGAAAAACAAAATCACTGCGTTGCTCAAAATTGGCAACAACACCAGTTATTTTAGCAGGTATAGAGTCGTTATAGATGAGTGTTTTGCCAATGAGGCTTTCTACGGGTGTGTTTGGGAAATAGTTTTTGGCCCGTTCCTGGGTAAGTACCACTGCGTTAGGTTCATGCAGACTCCCTGATTTATCGCCAGCAAGCCAGTTGTAATTAATCACGTTAAAATAACCACTATCGGCAAAAATCACATGCCTAGGCTTTTTGAACAGCCTTTCTCCACTTTGTGCCTCCACTTTTAAAGGCTCATAGGTGTAAAAAAAGCTCACGTCTTCCAGACCACTCACATTTTGTTTTAAAGCATCGGCCAGCATGGCATTTACACCACTAAAATGATCGGTGCCGTCAGGACTTATAAATTGTGTGGTGATGCGATACGTACGCTCCCCATCCTTATGGAATTTATCAAAGGTAAAATCATAATAAACCATCAAGCCTATCACAAACGAGGCGCTGAACCCTATCGCAAGACTAATGATATTAATTACTGAAAAAAGCTTGTTTTTCCAGATATTCCGCCAGGCGATTTTGATATAGTTTTTTAGCATGACTATTCAGTTTTGATGTTTTTTACAGGGTTTGCCAGTGCCGCTTTAATGGCTTGGGAGCTTACGGTTAGTAAAGTGATAAAGATGATTACTATTCCTACAAGAGCAAAAACCCACCACTCTACCCCTATATTATAGGTGTAGTTGTTTAGCCATCTGTTCATTGCGTACCATGCGATTGGAGAGGCAATAAAAAATGAAATAAGTACCAATTGTAAAAAATTAGAAGATAAAAGAGTTACAAGCTGGGCGACATTGGCACCTAATACTTTTCGTATTCCAATTTCCTGGATTCTACTATGTACCATATAGGTTGCTAAACCAAATAACCCAAGACAGGATATAAATATGGTTAGGCCTGCAAAAAGAGCTGATAAAGAGGCGGTACGTTTTTCGGATTCAAATTTATTAGCATATTTTTCATCGACAAAATGATATTCAAAAGGATAATCTTGATTAAATTTTTTAAATATTTTTTCAGCGATCGCAAGGTTTTCACTTATACTGTTTTTAGGATTCAATTTCATATGCATCACCCCAAACCAACGAGAAGGCCCACAGATCATCATGGGTTGGATAGGCTCGTAAGGAGATTGAATTATAAAATCCTGTATAACCCCAACAACTTTCCATTTTGTGTTGCTATCACTAACAATAGCTCCTATTGGGTTTTTCAATCTCATTTTTTCAACAGCCGTTTCATTTAATAAAATAGCCGTACTGTCTGAAGGATAAGTATTAATATCGATATCTCTGCCAGCAATAATTTTGGTTCCTGTCGATTTTGTAAAATCGGTATCGGCGCTCATAATAGTAAAGCCTGTATCATGATCGGCTTCGGTGCTTCCGTTCCAACTAAACCCCCAACTATCACTATATTGCTCTGTAATTGGACTAAGG
Organism: Zunongwangia sp. L-65; assembly: GCF_056859415.1. Lineage (NCBI taxonomy): Bacteria > Pseudomonadati > Bacteroidota > Flavobacteriia > Flavobacteriales > Flavobacteriaceae > Zunongwangia > Zunongwangia sp. L-65. The sequence goes on along the minus strand of NZ_JBSXOK010000029.1, from coordinate 31,234 downwards.
GTTTTGGTTACTGCGACTACAGCATTACTTTGTAGTAACTCATTTTTAATCGATAGGTAATTGCTCCTAATATTATCATCTAAAATGGTATAAATTAAATTTTCCTTTACATAACCTGTATCTCGTTGTTGCGCATAGTTAATTTGGCGGTTGATAATGATAGTACATGTTATAAGCAGAATAGCAAAAGTAAATTGAGAAACAACAAGTATTTTACGTGGCGTGATGATATCTTTTATGCTACTAATTTTTCCTTTTAAAACTTTAGCAGGCTGAAAGGAAGACAGGTAAAATGCAGGATAACAGCCTGCTAAGAGTCCTGTAAATAAAATGAACCCGATAATTAGTAGCCAAAATTTGAAATTGGTATAATCAATATGTAGTGACTTATTTACTAATTGATTAAAGGGATTAAGAAAACTAAATACAAGAAGTAAAGCTAAAATACCTGCAAAAAAAGTAATTAAAATACTTTCTCCCGTAAACTGCAAAATAAGATTTCTTTTTTGTGCTCCTACAACTTTACGGATCCCTACTTCTTTGGCTCTTTTTTCACTACGAGCGGTACTTAAATTCATAAAATTGATGCAGGCAATAAGTAGGATAAAAATGGCAATAACACTAAACAATCTAACGGTAATTATTTTACCTGCCACTAATTTTCCATTTTCACTTTTTGAATAAAGCCATAACTTTTCTAGCGGCCAGCTAAACACTTGGGTACTGGATGGATGGGCACTCTCTTTGGTATGATTTATAGTGATTTCTTTTATATGCTTGTCAAAATCAACTTGTGAGACGTGCGGTTTTAATTGCACAAAAGTTTGTACAGAATTATTTCCCCAGTAACTATCGTCCCAACCGTTAACTTTCATATAATTCCACGGTAAGATAAAATCGAAGTTAAAACGAGTGTTGTTTGGTAAATCTTCCAAAATACCAGTTACTTTATATATATGAGATTGCTCTACCTGAATGGTTTCTCCCATGGCATCATTATCATCAAATAATTTCTTTGCTAATTTCTGAGTAATAACAATTCCTGAAGGATCTTTTAATATGGAAGATTCATCACCGTCATATAACGGAAATGAAAACATTTGTAAAAAATCTACATCGGTTATAATTCCTGTAGTTTTAAACTTTTTATTACCTACTTTTAGCCAAAGATCCTCATTAGTATCAACTCTGGCTACATGGGATACTTCAGGATAATCTTCCTTTATTGTTTTTCCCAGAATTTTAGGTGTGTTACCCCAAGCCCAGTTTTCACCATCAAAGGTATCTCGATTATAAAGTTTATAAATATTTTTACCATTTTCATGAAAGCGATCATAACTTAATTCATTTTCAATCCAAATCAATATGAGAATTGCACTTGCCATACCTACAGCGAGTCCACCAATATTAATTGCTGAAAAAATCTTATTTTTCCAGATATTCCGCCAGGCGATTTTGATATAGTTTTTTAGCATAACTATTCAGTTTTGATGTTTTTTACAGGGTTTGCCAGTGCCGCTTTAATGGCTTGGGAGCTAATTGTTAGTAGTGCAATGAATAAGGTTAGCATCCCGGCACCGGCAAAAATCCACCAATCTAGCGATGTTTTATAAGCAAAGTTTTGTAGCCAGAATTGCATTAAATACCAGCCAATTGGAATAGCGATAATGCATGAAAGGCTTATAAGTTTTAAAAAGTCTTTGGAGAGTAACGAGGTAATTTGCTCCACCGATGCTCCTAAAACTTTTCGAATGCCTATTTCACGTTTTTTTAATTGAGCGGTATACGTGCTTAGTCCAAAAAGCCCTAAACAAGAAACAAAAATGGCTAAAATTGAAAATATTTTAAAAAGCTTACCTGTTCTAATATCATTGCGATACATGGTTTCGTATTGCTTATCTAAAAAGGAGTAATTAAAAGGAAAATCAGGGTTATAGGTATTCCAGATTTCTTCAATAGCCGCCATGCTTCCAGAAATATCACCATCTTTGGTTTTTATGTACATACGATAAGGGTCAGGGTCATAATACATCACCGCAGGTTCAATTTCATTTTTCATCGAAGTAAAATTGAAATCTTTTACCACTCCAGCAATGATGCCTTTGGTTTCCCAAAGTTCAAAGCTTTTACCGACAGGATCTTTTATCCCGGCTTGCTTAACGGCAGTTTCATTCAGTATAAAATGTAAAGAATCTTCTGTGCGACCTTTAAAATTTTCACCTTCTAAAAGCTGCATTTTCATCATAGGGATAAAATCTTCATCAATACCAATGGGATTAACAATAAAATCGCTTTGTGGATCTTTGCCATCCCAATTGGTATCTCCGGTAGTCATTCCATTATTTACGATGTTACTGTTGCTAAAGGAAACCGAAGCAATATTGGGTAAATTCTTAACCTGATTTATAATAGCTTCTTTATGGGAGCGCATTTCCTGAGGCATGGCAAAATGAAACACTTGTGAGCGATCGTAACCAGGGTTTTTACTGGTGATAAAATCCAATTGCTTCCCGATAATAATGGTGCTGATGATTAGAATTACGGAGAATGAAAACTGAAGGCAAACCAATACCTTTCTAAATGTTCCTGCGCCAACACCAGTGATCACATTTCCTTTAATAGCTTCCAGCGGTTTAAATGAAGATAATAAGACTGCCGGGTAAATGGAAGAGGCGACTAAGGTGGAAACAAACACCATCCCGATCATTCCCCATAATTCGGGCTCAAGAAAATTGAAATCAATATCTTTTCCTGCAATCGAGTTAAAATAAGGGGCTAATAAATAGATTAACCCCATTGCTAACACAATCGCTAATAAAAAGAAAATACACGATTCAATAATAAATTGTGTAAAAAGTTGCTTCCTCTCGGCTCCAATGAGTTTTCGTAGACTCACTTCTTTGGCTCTTTGGATCGATCTGGCCGTATTTAGATTGACATAATTAATACAGGCAATACACAGTATAAGTATCAGAACGATCCCAAAGATACGTACTGTCTTAATCTGGGTTGGTTCTCCGCCGTAACTATAAAGGTTCATTTGCTGGATAGGTTGCAAATAGTAGGCATCTTTGGTTTCAGACTGGATTGCATTCCTGTCTTTTGCTTTCTGAATTTTGGTTAGTTTCTGAACTACTTTTTCTGGAGAAGCATTTTCTTTGAGTTTAAGAAACGTGAGAAAGTTGAAATTTCCCCAATCACTATCCATCGACTCCCAATACCTGTTGCCATCGTACTGTTCAGAAAAAATCGATAAAGGAAAAAACAGCTCGTAATCTAAACTTGAATTTTTTGGGATATTTTCAATGATTCCGGTTACGGTAAAATTATCTTTATAATCGGCAGCGATGATTTTGCCCATAGCTTCTGTAGTTCCAAAATATTTTAGGGCGGCTTTTTTTGTAATGATAACCGAATTATTTCCTGAAAAAGGAGCGGATGAATTTCCTTCAATAAATTTTAGATCAAAAAAAGAAAAGAATTCGGGATCTGTAAGAGCACCAGCTTTGGCTTCAAACTTATTAGAAGAACTACTAAAAATGCGATAGCCATAAAAATCCCGAATTCTAACGGCATCTTCGACTTCTGGCACTTCTTTTTTGGCATAGTAGGCTATAGGTCCTACAGATATGCCCCATGTTTGCGAATTTTCGCCACTGCTTAAGATACTGGAAACTCTATAAATATGTGATGAATCACCAATTTTGTTATAACTTAATTCGGCTTTAATCCATACGGCGATAAAGATGGCCACACAAAGCCCCAATGATAAGCCCAGCAAACTTAGTCCATTATAAAACTTGGATTTCCAAAGGTTTCTCCAGGCCGATTTTAGATGAATTTTAAACATAATTTTTGTTTTGAATAACGATTGATGTATACCCTTAGAATATTTCAAAAATGTTGATCCCAGCTTAAAATATTCTCTTTTGATGATAAGAGATTAGATGATTTTGATCCCGATTAGTATCGGATTGATGAATGACCCCGTAAAACGTCTAATTTTGATATTCAGCCAGGATGTTTTCAGTTACTTTTTGGCCGTCTAACATTCTGATGATTCGATGACTGTACTTTGCGTCGTGTTCGCTGTGGGTAACCATGATGATGGTGGTTCCGGCAGCGTTAAGCTCGGTAAGTAAATCCATAACCTCGTTACCGTTAGTGCTATCCAGATTTCCGGTAGGCTCATCGGCAAGAATCAGCTTGGGGTTATTTACAACGGCACGGGCAACGGCAACACGTTGTTGCTGTCCACCCGATAGTTGTTGTGGGAAATGCTTACGGCGGTGCATAATTTGCATTTTCTCTAAAACTTCGTGCACCCGTTCTTTACGCTCCGCAGGTTTTACGCCCGTATAAATTAATGGAAGTTCTACATTTTCGAAAACGCTAAGCTCATCAATCAGGTTAAAGCTTTGGAAAACAAAACCTATATTGTGTTTTCTAAGATTAGCTCTTTTGCGCTCGTTAAATCCGGCGACTTCGATCCCATTAAAAATATAGCTACCACCATCAGGATCGTCTAAAAGCCCTAAAATATTAAGCAATGTTGATTTTCCGCAACCGGATGGCCCCATAACCGAGACGAATTCTCCTTGTTTTACCTCAAAAGAAAGCTTATTAATAGCAATGGTCTGTACTTCGTCTGTACGGTAAAACTTTTCGAGATCTGTTATTTTTATCATGATGAATGTATTAGTCCTGAATAATTATGTTTTAAAATTAGAGAATTTAGTCTTTTAGCACCAGTTCCTGAATATCTTCATAATTGCTGTAGCTTGAAGTTATTACCTGATCACCTGGTTCTAAACCTGAAAGTACTTCGTAATATTCTGTGTTTTGACTACCCAATTGGATATCGGTTTTATAAGCAATACTACCATCTTCACTTACCTTAAAGATCCAGTTCCCCCCGGTTTCCTGAAAAAATCCTCCTTTAGGAATAAGAACAGCTTCTTTTTCCTGGCTTAAGGCTACTCTAATTTGCAAGGTTTGTCCTCTTCTTATTTTCTCTGGAGCCTCTTCTAAAAAGGTCATATCTACCTGGAATCTTCCGTTGGCTACCTGCGTATAGACTTTTTTGATTTCCAGCGTATAGTTTTTTCCGTCGAAATTAAAGCTTCCCTGTTGCCCGGCGTAAATTCGGGAAATATAATGTTCATCTACATCTACACGAACTTTGTATCCGCTAATCACATCGATTTGTCCCAGGCGTTCGCCCTTCGATTTAGACTGACCTATTTCAGCGTCTAAAGAAGTCAGCTGGCCATCTACCGGAGCTCTTACGATAAGGTCTTCTACTTTTTTGCGCATTAATTCTAAGGCTTTTCTTGTCTTTTCATATGATTCTCTTGCCTGTACATTTTCTTGTTTAGAAGAAATTGAATCTTGCTGTAACACCCTTTCAGTTAATGCTAAACGGTCTTTTTGATAGTTGTAATTATTACGAGTTTCTAAATATTCCTGTTCAGCAACCGCTCCTTTTTCAAAAAGTTTTTTATTCAGTTTATATCTTCTCTCGGCTTCTCTTAGGCTGCTTTTTACTTCGGTAAGTTGGTTAAGCTTGCCAATCGTATTCTCCCGAGATGCATTTTGTGTGCGTTGCATTTGAGTAAGGAGATTGTAAACCTGTGTTTCCTGATTTACCAGACTTAATTCTAAGTCGGTGTTTGATAATCGAAGAATAGGTTCTCCTTTTTTCATCATTGCACCGTCCTCCACAAATTTTTCCTCTACGCGACCACCTTCTAAGGCATCCAAATAAATAGTGGTAATAGGCATCACTACGCCGTTAACCGGAATATTTTCCTGAAAGATGCCTTTTTTAACAGTGTTAATACTAATGCGTTCTTTTTCAACATTAAGTCGGGTGCTACCACTTGATGAGAGTAATACAAAAACGATAAGTCCTACTAAAAGTGTCACGCCTGTTATCATGGCTATTTTTTGAGGGGTAAATCGTTTCTTTTTTATAGGTATATCCATTTTGATTGATGTTGTCTATTGATATTAGTTATTATTTGTGTGGTTTTTATTATTGGGAAATTTCACATTCTCTTAAGAATAGGGTAAAATGATGCCAAAAATATATATTGTTGATTTACAGTGTTTTAATTATTTTTTAAAAAAAGAGAGTGTTCGGTTTTAATACACTATCTGTACGATAACAAAACAGATTCGAATCCTATTAAATTTCTGAAGTCATTTTTATTTATAGGAAAGAGAAAGTCGTAATATTGTAGGTATGCAATTGAAGAATGCGAACATACTGGTTATAGACGATGATCCTGATGTGTTAACGGCGTTGCGGATTATGCTGAAATCTTTGGTGAGCAATGTTGTTACCGAAAAGAACCCGAACAACATCACCGCGCTTTTAGAGCAGGAAAAATTTGATGTAATCATCCTGGATATGAATTTTAACGGAGTGGTAAATACTGGTAATGAAGGAATTTTTTGGCTAAATAAGATTAAGCAGATCGATAAAAGAGTAGATGTGATTTTAATTACCGCTTATGCCGATATCGATCTGGCTATACGTTCGTTAAAAAAAGGAGCTTCAGATTTTTTGGTAAAGCCATGGAAAAACCAAAAAATGATCGAAGCCTTAAAATCATTGGTAGAAAAAAAGTCGGTAAAACCTCAATTATCGAGACCTACTGCTGCCGGAAATAAAATTATTGGTGAAAGCGAAGAAATGCAGTCAGTGTTCGAAAAGCTTAGAAAAGTAGCTCCTACAGATGCCAATATATTGATTTTAGGAGAAAATGGTACGGGTAAAGACTTAGTTGCGAGAGCAATCCACGATCAATCCCTTCGGAAAAATAAGCCGTTTGTAAAAGTAGATGTTGGTGCGCTGACGGAGAGTTTGTTTGAAAGTGAACTTTTTGGATATAAAAAAGGCGCCTTTACCGATGCGCGGGAGGATCGTAAAGGACGTTTTGAAGCCGCTAATGGTGGGACACTTTTTTTGGATGAAATAGGAAATATTAGTTTGCGCCAACAGGCAAGATTGCTTACCGTGTTACAAAACCGAATGATAACTCCGCTTGGATCCAATGAGACTATTCCTATTGATATACGGTTAATCTGCGCTACAAATTTAGAGCTGAGTGATCTTGCTGATGAAAATACGTTTCGGAAAGATTTAATTTACCGTATTAATACAGTAGATCTTATGGTGCCACCACTTCGAAATCGAGGTACCGATATCACATTACTTAGCAGATATTTTACCGATATGTATGCCGAGAAATATTTTAAAGGTCCATTTTCTTTTGATAAGGACTTTTTTAGTAAGTTAAAATCGCATTCTTTTCCCGGAAATGTTCGGGAGCTTCAGTATGTTTTAGAAAGAGCCGTGATAATGGCTGATAGTGATACCCTGGCTGCGAAAGATTTAGTGTTTTCAGGATTAGAAAAATCGATAACAACTTCAAACGGAATTCAGGAGACCAACCTCGAATCTGTTGAAAAACAAACTATTTTGAAGGTGATCGACAAGAATAAAGGGAACATTTCCAAATCGGCTAAAGAGTTAGGAATTACCAGGGCCGCTTTGTATCGCAGACTTAATAAATATGACTTATAAAAAATACACTTTAGGTCTTTTATTGCGATTGGTGCTTTTAACGCTGGGTTTAGCAGCTATCGCTTTTGGGGTTAGCAGGCATCAAATGGTATTGCTTATTGGAGGGGTAATACTTTCGTTAGTGATTTTTTATAAGCTGTATAAATTTATAACCCGTCGTTTTGTGGCGATGGACGATTTTTTTGAATCGGTTAAATACAACGATTTTTCAAGACGATTTGTAAGCAAAGGTGCCCCCGAAGATTTAGCTCGACTTCATGAAGGCTTTAACCTGATTAATGATAAGATTCGGGAGATCAACTCCAATAAGGAGGCGCAATATCTCTACCTACAAAAAATATTAGAGATGGTTGATGTCGGGATTATTTCTTATCATCAAAAAACCGGCGAAGTACTTTGGGCGAATGAAGCGATAAAGCGCACGCTGAGTATTCCTTCTTTCAAAAATATTAAGTTTTTAAAAAGCAGAAAACCGCAATTATTTGAGACCATTTTTGAAATGAGTCATCTTACCGGTAGTTCCATAAGTATTAAAGTAAATGGCGAAAAGCTAAAAGTTTTGGTTTCTGAAACGGTTTTTTATGAAAACGAACATTCCTTTAAGATCATTTTACTACAGAATATCGATGAAACCCTTAATCAAAATGAATCTGAAGCCTGGAAAAAGTTATTGAGTGTCATGACGCATGAGATTATGAATTCTATCGCCCCCATTTCTTCATTGGCCGATACGTTGCAGTATCAGGTAAGGGAGAACCTAAAAAATCCAGAAGAAAATGCTTTGGATATTTCAGATTTAAACGAAGCGATAGGGAGTATTAAAAAACGAAGCGAGGGTTTAATGAAATTCGCCAAAACTTATCGTAGTCTTAATAAGGTTACCCATATTAATCGTAGTAATGTATATGTAGAAAATCTTTTTGCGTCTATAGAACGATTAATGAAGCCCTCTTTAGCTTCTAAGCATATTGCATTGAATTTTGATCTTTCTAATCCACAATTGCAGGTGAAAATTGATAGTTATCTTATCGAACAGGTGTTGATTAATTTGATTGTGAATGCACGGGATGCTATACAGGATATTGAAAATCCGGAAATCTATGTCACTGCAAAATCTACTACAGATGGGTATACGGTGATAAAAGTAATAGACAATGGGAATGGTATTCCGCTAGAAATTCAGGAAACCATATTTGTACCTTTCTTCACTACCAAAAAGAATGGTAGTGGTATTGGCTTAAGTTTATGTAAGCAAATTATGATGTTACATAAAGGCAAAATCCAAATTCATAGTGAAGAGCACAAAGGGACGGCGATAAGTTTGTTGTTTTAAATGAAAAGCATTCCTTTAGATAGATTCATCTTGTAGTAACACAAGTTTCTTTTTTCAAATACCTGTAATAATTTCTTGTTTTCATCATTACATAGGCTTGCGAAACTGAAATAGTTTGTTTTAAGCGATAATTATTGATCTTCAACGAAAAAATCTGGTTGAATCATTGATTATAGATAATTTAGCAAAGAAATTAAAACCTTTACTTTGCGTTTTACGTTAATTTATTGAAAAGAAGTTTTAGATTTTTTTAAAAAAAAATTAAATTGTGCTGTAGGAAAAGTTATATGAAAAAGAGATTTTTAATATTTACCATACTTCTTTTTAGCATTAAAGCCAATCCCGTTTTTGCTCAGGATACCCCTCCAGAACCGTGTACTCTTTGTCCGCCAGTTGGACTTCCTTTGGATGATCATTTGTATATTTTGGTTATTGCAGGAGTGTTAGTAGGGGGCTATTTAAAATTCAAAAGAACTAAGATAGTTCAGTAATTCTTTTTACATATTTTCCTATAACATCAAACTCAAGGTTTACAATACTTCCTTTTTCAATTTGCTTAAACGTCGTATTTTCAAAAGTATAAGGGATGATTGCAACCGAGAATGAATTTCTGCCGGAATTAACAACAGTTAGACTTACTCCGTTTATGGTGATAGAACCTTTTTCTATTGTAATATTATTTAAGGAAGGATCGTAGTCAAAAGTAAATTGCCAGCTACCGTCAATATCTTGAACATCGGTACACTTTGCAGTTTGATCTACATGTCCCTGCACTATGTGTCCGTCAAGTCGGTCTCCAAGTTTCATTCCTCGTTCAAGATTCACAGAATCACCTTCTACTAGACCATTCAGGTTGGTTTTGTTTAAAGTTTCCTGAATTGCAGTAACGGTATACTGATGATCTTTAATAGAAACTACTGTGAGGCACACCCCATTATGAGAAACACTCTGGTCAATTTTTAACTCAGGTGTCATTTTGGCTTCTACCTCTATATGAAGATTAGTACTTTCTTTAACTAATTTCCTGATTTTTCCTACTTCTTCTACAATACCGGTAAACATGGATTCTATAATATTGGTTACATTTGTATGTAAAAGTAAAATATATATTCGAAGGAAGTATGAAACATCCTAAAAAGATAAAAGTAGGAATTAGTATAGGTGATTTGAACGGAATTGGAAGTGAAATTGTACTGAAGACTTTTGATGATTCCAGAATGCTGGACTTTTGTACTCCTGTAATTTTTGCTTCAACCAAAATTATCACTTTTTTAAAGAAAAAATATAAACTGGCAATTAATTTTCAGGGAATTGACAGTGCAGAACATGCCATAGACGGCAAGGTAAATATTGTAAATGTTTGGAAAGAAAGTGTAACCATTAATTTCGGAGAAGAGGATCCAAAAGTTGGTGAGTATGCTTTTAAATCATTAGAAGCCGCTACTGAAGCTTTAAAGAAAGATGAAATTGATGCTTTGGTCACAGCACCTATTAATAAACATACCATCCAGTCTGATAAATTTAATTTCCCAGGACATACCGATTATCTGGCAAAAGAACTACAGGGGGAAAGCCTTATGTTTATGATTACCGATACCCTTAAAGTGGGATTATTAACGGATCATGTGGCCTTAAAAGATATCGCCAATGTGATTACTCCAGAATTAATAAAAAAGAAGATTGCTATTATCCAGCATACGCTTAGGCAGGATTTTAGGATCCAAAAACCTAAAATCGCTGTGTTAGGTATTAATCCTCATAGTGGTGATAATGGTGTAATAGGGAAAGAGGATGAGGAGATATTAAAACCGACTTTAAATGAAATTCGTGAAAATGGGGAATTGGTTTTTGGGCCATTTTCTGCGGATAGTTTTTTCGGGTCAAAGAATTATAAGAATTTTGATGCCGTGATTGCCTCGTATCACGATCAGGGTTTAATCCCATTTAAAACATTGTCCTTTGGCCAGGGAGTTAATTTTACAGCGGGATTAAGCAAGGTGAGAACTTCTCCCGATCATGGTACTGCATTTGAGATTGCAGGTACCAATTCTGCTAATATTCATTCCTTTAAAGAAGCTGTTTTTAAGGCAATTGATATTTATAAATGCAGAAAAGAATATAAAAAACTCACGAAAAACCCACTAAAAAAGCAGAGTAAAAAGATATAAACAAAAATTTGTTTATAAAAAGCTTTTAGTTGATTTTATTTTTTATCTTTGCAGCCGCCTTTGTAAAAGGGCGAAAACTCAAAACTGAGGACGAAATGAGGAAAATGAAAGCCTATACGATCCCTTTTGTGGGGTTAAAGCTTGGGAAACACCAGTTTGAGTACGAGATTGACAATGAGTTCTTTGAGCATTTTGAGTACGATGAGTTTAACAGCGCCGATGTAAAAATTGAGCTGTTATTCGATAAAAAGACGACCATGATGGAGCTTACTTTTAAAGCTTCCGGAACGGTAAATGTAAATTGTGATATCACAAATGAGCCTTATGATCAGCCAATAGAAAGCAGGTTGTTTTTGGTGATCAAATTTGGGGAGGAGTTTAATGATGATAACGAAGATTTACTTATAATTCCGCATGGAGAGTTTGAGATCAACGTACAACAATATATTTACGAACTTATTGTTCTTGCGGTACCAGCAAAAAAGATTCATCCCGGGGTTGAAGATGGGACTTTAAAATCTGATGTGCTGGATAAACTGGAGGAATTAAGCTTAGGTAATAAAGAAAAAAAAGATGGGGACGATATAGATCCCCGATGGGATAAATTAAAAAATTTACTAAACGATTAAATAATAGTAAGCCATGGCACATCCAAAGAGAAAGATATCTAAAACCAGAAGGGATAAAAGGAGAACTCATTATAAAGCAACTGCACCACAAATAGGTATAGATCCTACTACTGGTGAGGCGCACTTATATCACAGAGCTCACTGGCATGAAGGTAAATTATATTACCGTGGTCAGGTGTTAATTGATAACACTGAGGAAGTAGAAGCTTAATTTTGATTAGGGCTTCAAAGAAATATACAGAAACTCTCACAACGTGGGAGTTTTTTGTTTTTAGTTGATTAAGTCCCAAAAAGACCTTAATTTGCACCACTGTTTACAGAAATTTTAGTACATTTCTCAAATTGTTTGTACACTAACGAGCTGCAAACAAGGTGTATAAATTCAATTCTATGAATAAAATCACAGCAGCCATAACAGCTGTAGGTGGCTATGTGCCAGAAGATGTGTTAACCAACAAGATGTTGGAAGAAATGGTAGAAACCAATGACGAATGGATTACTACCCGAACTGGAATTAAGGAAAGAAGAATTTTAAAAGACCCTAATAAAGGAACTTCATATTTAGGGATTCAGGCAGCTAAAGATCTTATCAATAAAACAGGTTTAGATCCTAAGGAAATCGACATGGTCATTCTTGCTACAGCAACTCCGGATATGCCGGTGGCAGCAACAGGAGTTCATGTAGCTTCAGAAATAGGAGCAATAAATGCCTTTTCTTATGATCTGCAGGCGGCCTGTTCAGGCTTTTTGTATGCTATGTCTACCGGTGCTGCTTATATAGAGTCGGGTAGATATAAAAAAGTATTAGTCATAGGGGCAGATAAAATGTCTTCGATCATAGATTATACAGATCGTACGACCTGTATAATTTTTGGTGATGGTGCCGGCGCAGTATTAATGGAACCAAACGAAGAAGGTTATGGCCTACAGGATGAAATTTTGCGTAGTGACTCTATTGGCAGGGATTCTTTAAGAATCGAAGCTGGAGGATCACTTTTGCCTCCTTCTGAAGAAACCATAGCTAAAAAATTACATTACGTAAAGCAAGATGGTAAAACAGTATTTAAATATGCTGTATCTAATATGTCTGGAGTTAGCGCTCAGATTATGGAACGTAATCATCTAACAAATCAAGATGTAGACTGGTTAATTGCGCACCAGGCGAATAAAAGAATTATTGGGGCCACTGCCAACAGAATGGGCGTAGAAGACGAAAAAGTATTAATGAATATAGAAAGGTACGGTAATACAACTTCCGCAACCTTACCTTTATTACTTAGCGATTATGAGAAAAAATTTAAAAAAGGAGATAATCTAATATTTGCTTCATTTGGAGGTGGTTTCACTTGGGGAGCTACGTATCTTAAATGGGCTTATAATTCTTAAATAACACCCTTATTATTATGGATTTAAAAGAAATTCAGAATTTAATAAAGTTTGTTGCCAAGTCTGGTGCCAGTGAGGTAAAACTGGAAACCGGTGATGTGAAAATCACTATTAGAACGGGCTCAGACGAAAAAGAAACCACAGTTGTGCAACAAGTGCCAATGGGTGGACAGGTACAACCGCAAATGCCTGTACAACAGGCACCTGCTCCTGCACCGCAGGAAACAGCTGCACCTAAAGAAGAAGCTAAACCAACCGAAGATACTTCTAAATATGTTACTGTAAAATCTCCGATTATCGGAACTTTTTACCGTAAACCTTCACCAGATAAACCTGTTTTTGCAGAAGTTGGAGATACTATCAAGGAAGGAGATGTGCTTTGTGTGATAGAGGCTATGAAACTTTTCAACGAGATTGAAAGTGAAGTTTCTGGTAAGATCGTAAAAGTACTGGTAGACGATTCGTCTCCCGTAGAGTTCGATCAGCCCTTATTTTTAGTAGATCCTTCTTAATTCTTGCCAATTTTTGCACAGGAATATTTTTCCTGTAAATAAAAACCACAGGTATGTTTAAAAAAATATTAATTGCCAATAGGGGAGAGATCGCAATGCGTATTATCCGTACTTGTAAAGAGATGGGGATAAAAACGGTAGCGGTTTATTCTACTGCAGATGCAGAAAGTCTTCACGTAAGATTCGCAGATGAGGCAGTATGTATAGGTCCTCCTCAAAGTAATTTATCGTATTTAAAGATTGCGAATATTATTTCAGCAGCAGAAATAACTAATGCTGATGCCATCCATCCAGGATATGGTTTCCTTTCAGAAAATGCGAAGTTTTCTAAAATTTGTGAAGAGCATGATATTAAATTTATCGGTGCTTCAGCAGAGATGATTAGCAAAATGGGGGACAAAGCTACTGCTAAAGCTACGATGAAAGCTGCAGGAGTACCTTGTGTACCCGGTTCAGAGGGTATTTTAAAAGATTATGACGAATGCCTTAAACTGGCGAAAGAAATAGGATTTCCTGTAATGCTTAAAGCTACTGCCGGTGGCGGTGGTAAAGGAATGCGGGCTGTTTGGAAAGAAGAAAACTTGCAGTCTGCCTGGGATTCTGCGAGACAGGAGGCCGGAGCTGCTTTTGGTAATGATGGCATGTATATGGAGAAACTTATCGAAGAGCCTCGCCATATCGAAATTCAGATTATTGGGGATCAAACAGGTAAAGCCTGTCACCTTTCTGAGAGAGATTGTTCGGTACAACGTCGTCATCAAAAATTAACCGAAGAAACTCCTTCTCCATTTATGACGCCTAAGCTGCGTAAACAAATGGGAGAAGCAGCTGTAAAAGCTGCAGAGTATATTAAATATGAAGGAGCGGGAACTGTAGAATTCCTGGTGGATAAACATCGTAAATTCTACTTTATGGAGATGAATACCCGTATTCAGGTAGAGCATCCAATTACCGAGCAGGTGATTGATTACGATTTAATTCGTGAGCAAATTTTAGTAGCGGCAGGTGTTCCAATTTCAGGAAAGAATTACGAGCCGCAATTACATTCTATAGAGTGTAGAATAAATGCTGAAGATCCTTATAATGGTTTTAGACCATCACCGGGAAAAATTGAAACTCTGCATACCCCGGGAGGGCATGGGATTCGTGTGGATACCCATGTATATAGCGGGTACATTATTCCGCCATATTACGATTCTATGATCGCTAAATTAATCACTACGGCACAAACCCGTGAAGAAGCGATTAATAAAATGAAACGTGCATTAGATGAATTTGTGATTGAGGGCATCAAAACCACCATTCCTTTTCACCGACAGTTAATGGACGACCCAAGATATGTGGCAGGGAATTATACCACCGCATTTATGGAAGGGTTTAAAATGAACCCTATAGAAGAATAATTTGTATTGATATTATATAAAAAAGCCTCGTTTTGCGAGGCTTTTTTTATTGCCTAATTTTATCTTTTTATCGGTATTATTAGAAATTAATGAATGGTTTTCTTTAATTCTTACTTAAATTATAAAAGTTTATGTAATTTCAGATTATAAATGTTTAGTATGAATTTTTCGTATTGGGAGCAAAAAAGCTGGCTGTCTGATGTAGATTTTGTAATTGTAGGTAGCGGCATTACCGGGTTAAACTGTGCGCTTCAATTGCATAAAGACTACCCTGGGGCTAGTATTTTAATTCTTGAAAAAGGACTTTTACCTGAAGGCGCCAGTACTAAAAATGCCGGTTTTGCCTGTTTTGGTAGCCTTTCTGAAATTTTAGAGGATCTTAAAAGATTACCGGAAGAAGAAGTTGTTTCGCTAATTCAAAAACGGGTAAATGGTTTAAAATTGCTGAGGAAGAATTTAGGTGATGATGAAATCGGTTTTAAAAATCACGGCGGGTATGAGGTTTTTCTGGAAAAAGACAAAAGCCTCTTTGAAGAATGCGTGGCTGAAATAGCTAATATTAATCGATTACTCCATGAAGTTTTTGAGAGCAATTGTTTTTCGCTTTCTGATAATAAATTCGGATTTAAAAATACAGCTGAAAAGCTCATTTTTAGTCCGTTTGAGTCGCAGATCGATACCGGAAAAATGATGAGCGAATTATTACGAAAAGTTTATAAAAAAGGTATTCGAATTTTGAATAATATTGCCGTCCGAAATTTCGAAGATCTAGGGAATAAAGTGGTGGTGAAAACGGATGCTTTCGAGGTGGAGTGTAGAAAGTTTTTTATCGCTACAAACGGTTTTGCTTCTAAATTTGGGATTACAGATGTAAAACCTGCAAGAGCTCAGGTTTTAGTAACAAAACCTATCGCGAACCTCCAGATTAGAGGTACATTTCATTTAGATAAAGGGTTTTATTATTTTAGGAATATTAATAACAGGTTGCTTTTTGGTGGTGGTAGGAATTTGGATATAAAAGAAGAGGAAACTATACAATTTGGGCAGACACAAATTGTTCAGCAGCAGTTAGAAGCACTGTTAAAGACGACTATTTTGCCGAATCAGGAATTTGAGGTCGACCAGCGATGGAGCGGAATTATGGGAATGGGGGCCGATAAAAAACCTGAAATAGGACAATTATCGACTAATGTTTTTTACGGGGTAAAATTAGGAGGAATGGGAATAGCCATAGGAAGTTTAGTAGGAAAAGAACTGGCAAAAAGTAGCGAATGATAAAAAAAATATTTCGGTTTATAGCAAAAGTTATAGGATGGTTTTTTCTAATCACTTTTTTGCTCGTTCTCCTATTTAAATGGATTCCGTTGCCTTTTACACCCCTGATGGCTATTCGCTATTTTGAACATTCAGATGAAGAAATTAAACATGAATGGGTGCCTATTGAAGCGATTTCAAAAAACCTGCAACTGGCAGTGATCTGTAGCGAAGATCAAAATTTCGAAAATCATAGTGGTTTTGATTTTGAAGCGATTCAAAAAGCTATCGAAAACAATAAAAAAGGAAAGCGCGTTCGCGGTGCGAGTACTATATCGCAGCAAACCGCTAAAAATGCTTTTCTATGGCCTGGTAGGAATTATATCCGTAAAGGGCTAGAGGCTTATTTTACCTTTTTGATAGAGTTTTTATGGAGTAAAGAACGTATTCTGGAAGTCTATTTAAATAGTATTGAAATGGGAAAAGGGGTTTATGGTGCACAAGCAGCTGCACAAAGCTGGTTTGGTAAGGATGCATTAAATTTAAGTCCGTCTGAAGCTGCCGCAATTGCAGCAATCTTACCAAATCCCAGGACATACCGCGCAAATCCGCCCAGTAATTATATTAGCCAAAGAAAAAGTTGGATCACCCAGCAAATGAAGTTTTATGGCGAATTTGATTTAAATAAACCAAAAAAAGTAAAAAAATAACATCTATATTTTGACGACAAAAGACCATTTGTACACCATGTGTGAAGAATATGTAGAATCTCGCATTCAGCGTATTTTAAGATCACTTAAAGATCTTGAAGAAGATATGGAGAGCGAAGGAAAAAACAGTGCCGGGGATAAATATGAGACCGGCCGGGAAATGATGAGTGAAGAATGGAATAAATTATCCAGTCAGCTTAAAGAATTCAAACAACAAAAGGATACGCTAAAGTTGGCCAAAGGCAGGGAGGCTTCTAAACGTATTCAGTTAGGATGTTTAGTAAAAACTTCGGCTTCTAATTATTTTATAAGTATTCCGGCGGGAAAAATGGAACTGAAGAACGAAACTTTTTATGCGGTAGGAGGGAATTCTCCGGTGGCCAGATTATTAATGGGGAAAACTGAGGGAGAAGAGTTTGAATTTAACGGAATTAAGAATAATATTTTAAGTGTGGATTGAAAAAAGATTACATTAGTACGTTAGTTATCAATCAATTATCATGAAAAATCAATGTGTCTAATCCTTTTTTTGATGTGCTGTCTTTCTGGTTTTCACAAGTTTCCTTTGGTGTAAAAGCTGGTGTCAATTTTACTAAAATCACTTTGGAAGATCATCCAAATGACTTTCGGTTTAGTGACGACGACGGGACGGCTTTTCATTTTGGAGCTTTTGTTGGTCTTGATTTGAATTCGTCTTTTGGATTGCAAACCGAAGCTTTGTACTCCAGGGAAGGAATAAAAGATCAATACGCAGATTATATAAATATTCCTGTGTTTTTTAAATGGTATCCTGTAGCTCCGGTTCATCTTGGTGTTGGTCCTCAAATAGGTTTTCTTGCAAATACTGAATTAATTAAAGGTCAATATGAAAATGTTGCCTTTGGGGCCTTAATTAATTTAGGTGCAGATATTGCTGATTTTACAGTGAGCGCAAGATATGTTATAGGCCTTTCTAATGTTTTGGATCGAGAATATCAGTTGGGTACTCCGCCCAATATAAATCCGTTTACAATTGAAGGTAAAGAAAATAATTTTCAGCTAAGCTTAGGGTATACGTTTTAATTATATTTTTCGCTTTTCGATTAGCGGTTTAGAAATTACAAAATACACGTGAGCACCGCTGGGAATAGCCGAGCGGTGTTCAGCAAAAATAGTTTTTCCGTTAAGATCGGCTTCAATTAAATACGTACTTCCCTTAAAATAAGAGGCAATAACAGTAGCTTTAATTGGTGATTTTCGGCTCACTTTTAGTTCTTCAGGATAAAGAATGATCTTTTTAGTTGAAGTCTCATTTTGAACAATATCTTTTAACATCACTTCATTCACATCGCCAAACAAGGAGGCAACATATTTGTTTGGCGGATTGTTATATAAATCTTCCGGAGTCGCTTTTGCATAAATATTATGATCTTTCAAAACCATCGTAGTGTCGGCAAAAGCCAGGGCATCGGTAATATCGTGAGTGGCAATAATACAGGTAATATTTTGGTCTTTTAGATATTTAAAAACTTTACGCCGAAGATTATTTTTTCTAAAATGATCGATATGGCTAAAAGGTTCATCCAGTAAAACCATTTCGGGTTCTTTGGCAAGGGCCCTTGCAAGAGCAACTCGTTGTTGCTGGCCACCACTTAAGAGTTTCGTTTTCTTATTGGCCATATCTTCCATTTCTACGACTTCCAATAGTTCCTGAATACGCTTTTTCTTTTTTACAGGATACATATTGCTTAAATATTTCCCCACATTATCGGCAACACTTAGTGGTAGCATTAAATCAAAATCCTGCGCCAGGTATTTGATAAAATCTTCCCCGGGGACAAGATTAAAATTAGGACCCAATAATTCTTGTTCTCCCCAAAATACCTTACCGTCTGTATGCAGAAGTCCGTAAATAATCTGAAGTAGTGTACTTTTACCGCAGCCACTTTCTCCGATGATCGAGATGTTCTCTCCTCGCTTAGCCGTAAAACTAATGTTTTCTAAAACCTGTTCTCCATTCTCATAAGCAAAGGATACGTCTTCTAACTTCAGCATAATAAGGTGTTATTTTAGGAAGTTTGAAGATACCCAAATTTGTAATTTCGGGAAACAAAAAAACCACCTGATTTTAAAATTCAATAAAATCAGGTGGGTTCTTTTTTTATATTTGTAATAGTTTGATTATCCGTAATTTGGAATAATCTTTTTTTTTAGATCCCTGTCCTTCAGTATTTAGGTAGGAGCAGGATAATGAGCCTAATCGGGATTCAAAAATTTAATCTTTCAACTCTGTATTTTCACTTGGGAGCTGCTCAAATCCCATGTTGTATAGGGTGAAACCAAAAATATCAGCATATTCATCAATGATCATGCTTGTAGGTTTACCGGCTCCGTGGCCTGCTTTGGTTTCTATGCGAATAAGCACTGGAGCATCTCCTGCTTGTTTTTCCTGTAGTTCTGCTGCAAACTTAAAAGAATGCGCAGGCACCACACGGTCATCATGGTCTCCCGTAGTGATCAAAGTTGCGGGATATTTAGTGCCTTCTTTTACATTGTGAACCGGCGAATAATTATAAAGATAATCGAACATTTCTTTACTGTCTTCAGAAGTTCCGTAGTCATACGCCCAGCCGGCTCCGGCAGTGAACGTATGATAGCGTAACATATCCATTACCCCCACAGCGGGTAAAGCCACCTTCATAAGATCTGGACGCTGCGTCATTGTTGCACCCACCAGTAAACCACCGTTAGATCCACCTCTAATAGCCAGGTAATCCTTAGAAGTGTAATTGTTTTCAATTAAATATTCTGCTGCGGCTATAAAATCGTCAAATACATTTTGCTTTTGCATTTTGGTACCTGCATCGTGCCATTCACGCCCGTATTCTCCACCGCCTCGAAGGTTTGGTACAGCGTAAACACCACCTTGTTCCAACCAAACGGCATTTGCGGTGCTGAAAGACGGAGTTAAGCTGATGTTGAAACCGCCATATCCGTATAGTATTGTAGGATTTTTACCGTTAAGTTCAATACCTTTTTTAGCGGTGATGATCATCGGAATTTTAGTGCCGTCTTTAGATTTGTAAAATACCTGACGACTTTCGTAATTATCAGGATTGAAGTTGATATTGGGTTTATTATACACCTCGGAAGTTCCTTCTTTAATATCGTACTTATAGATGGTACCGGGGGTTACATAATTTGTAAATGAATAGTATAGGGTATCTGCATCTTTTTTAGCGCCAAAACCGCCAGCCGAACCTAATCCCGGTAATTCGATCTCACGTACAAGATTCCCTTCGTAATCGTACTGTTTTACCTGGGAAACAGCATCTACCATATATTCTGTGAAGAAATAACCGCCACCAGTTGAGGGGCTAAGTACATTTTTGGTTTCAGGGATAAAATCTTCCCAGTTTTCTGGAGATGGATTTGCAGCATCTACGGTTACTATTCGTTGATTTGGTGCATCAAGATTGGTAACGATATAAAGTTTGCTACCGTCATTTTCGATCACGTAAGTATCAGTATCTTCATTGTCGATAATAGTATTTAATTCAGGATTCTTTTTCGTAAGATCCATCATAAAAAGCTTCCCACCAGACGTTGAATTTCGAGCTGAAATAAATAAATATTTATTGTCTTCGCTTACGCTACCACCTACATAACGATGTTTTTGCTCTGGAGTACCTCCAAAAATCATTTTGTCTTCAGATTGCGGTGTACCAATTTTGTGATAAAATAAACGGTGCTGGTCTGTTTTGGCTGAAAGTTCACTACCTTCAGGTTTTTCGTAACTTGAATAAAAGAAACCTTCGTTGCCTTTCCATGAAATGCCGCTAAATTTAATGTCTTTTAAGGTATCTTCAGCAACTTCTTTGGTTTCAGTATCCAAAACAATCACTTTTCTCCAGTCGCTTCCTCCTTCAGAAATACTATAGGCCGCCATTTTTCCATTATCCGAAAAACTTAACCCACTTAAAGAAGTTGTACCATCTTCACTAAATTTATTAGGATCAAGAAAAACTTCTGGTTTATCATTTTCATTTTTACGACGGTAAATCACATATTGGTTTTGTAAACCGTCATTTTTAGAAAAATAGGTATAATCCCCTTCTTTAAAAGGGGCACCGATTTTTTCATAATTCCATATTTCAGAGAGGCGTTTTTTTAAGTCATCTTTAAACGGAATCTTATCTAAATATCCAAAGGTAACTTTGTTTTCAGCTTTAACCCATTCTTCGGTTTCTTCGCTGCGATCATCTTCTAACCAGCGGTAAGGATCGTTTACTTTGGTGCCAAAGTAATCGGTTATAGTATCTACTTTTTTGGTTTTGGGATAGTTTAAATTCAAAGCCGTATCTTTTTCTGAGTTTTTTTCTTCAGAATCTTTACAGGATGCCAGTGCAGCCAATGTGAAAACTCCAATGATTATTTTTTTCATAATGTGAGATTTTTGTGGAGATGCTAAATTTATAAATAAAAAACGAGGTTGCTGAAAACAACAACCTCGTAAATTATAGTACCGGTAAAAATTAACTTAAACCAGTTTATTTTCAATAAGATATTCTGCGATTTGAACGGCGTTAGTTGCAGCTCCTTTTCTTAAATTATCTGCAACAACCCATAGGTTAAGTGAATTTGGTTGCGAATAATCACGACGAATTCTACCAACAAAAACATCATTTTTACCTTCAGCATAAATTGGCATTGGATAAGTGTTGGTATCTGGATTATCCTGAACGGTAACACCTGGGAAATCATTTAAAATTTTACGAACCTCACTTTCTTCAAAATCATTTTCAAACTCAAGGTTTACAGATTCACTATGCCCCCCAACAACAGGAATGCGGATTGCAGTAGCCGTTACCGAAACAGAATCATCTCCTAAGATTTTTTTAGTTTCATTGGTAAGTTTCATCTCTTCTTTAGTGTATCCATTATCCTGGAAAACGTCACAATGTGGTAAAGCATTACGATGAATTGGATAAGGATAAGCCATTTCACCTTCTTTATCTTCGTATTCGTTTTCCAATTGCTGAACCGCTTTTACTCCGGTCCCGGTGATCGATTGGTAAGTAGAAACTACGGCGCGTTTAATAGTGTATTTATCGTGAAGAGGTTTTAAAGCCATTAATAACTGAATTGTAGAACAGTTAGGGTTGGCGATAATCTTATCTTCTTTTGTTAATTCAGAAGCGTTAATTTCAGGAATAACGAGTTTTTTGGTAGGATCCATTCTCCATGCTGAAGAGTTATCTACTACGGTAGTTCCATTTTCGGCAAATTTTGGTGCCCATTCTAATGATGTTCCTCCACCGGCAGAAAAAATAGCGATTTCTGGTTTAGCAGCAACAGCATCAGCAAGGCTAATAATAGTGTACTCTTTATCCTTATAGGTTACTTTCTTTCCAACAGATTTTTCTGATGCAACCGGTAATAATTCGGTTATAGGAAAATCTCTTTCGGCTAGTACTTTTAACATAACCTGCCCTACCATTCCGGTAGCGCCAACAACTGCTACTTTCATTTTTAATTAATTTTATCTGCTTTGGCAGATGGTTTTAGAATTTTGAATTGAATTATGATACAAATGTATTATACCTGTTAGGATCTATCGATCTAATAATCCTTTTTTTTGAGATAAAATGATCTTTTTAAACGTATTTATGATATTTGTTAAAAAGAAGACCCCTCTTTTTTAAGAGGGGTTTAATGAACATATTGCTAACATAAAATGTGCAGTATAGCGGTGCACGTGTTTTTAGAGCCTGCGATTATTCTGTAGCAGTGCCGTTTTGTTTTTTAAGCTCATCCCTAATTTGTGCTAAAAGCTCTTCCTGAGTAGGACCTTTTGGAGCTGCAACAGGCTTTGGATCTTCTTTTTTCTTTGTTTTTTCGTATGCTCTTAAGAACAAAAATATAAATAATGCAACGATTAGAAAATTGATAATCGCCTGTATTAGATTACCATAGGTGATCACTGCGGCTTTAGCTTCCTGTGCTTCTGCAAGGCTGGCATAAGCCTGGCCATCTAAAGCGATAAATTTTCGGGTAAAATCGGTCCCGCCCGTAAGTACACCAATAATTGGGGTAATCACATCTTTTACAACAGAGTCTACAATGGTTTTAAAAGCAGCCCCCATCACTACAGCTGTAGCAAGGGCAACGATGTCTCCTTTCATTATAAACTTCTTGAAGTCTGAATAAAAGCTCATAGAATAGATTTGAAGGTTAATTTAAGTATAATAATACAGAAAAATCGACTAAATACTAATCAATTATAAGTCTTTTAACTCTTTGTGAGATAGAAGTAATGAGCTCATAAGAGATGGTTCCTGCATTATTAGCTAATTTTTCGGCACTCCTTTCTTTACCAAAAATGATGACCTGGTCTCCTTCTTTACATTCAATACCTGTTACATCAACCATAATCATGTCCATACATACATTTCCAATTATTGGAGCTTCTTTATCATTGATCAGTACCGCGGTTTTTTGTTTTCCGTAGATCCTGCTTATTCCATCTGCATGGCCAATTGGGAGAGTTGCCGTAGTGGTATCTCTTTTGGCTATAAAAGCGCGGTTATAACCAACACTTTCTTCGGCTTTGATATTATGAATCTGGGATATTATTGTTTTTAAAGTTCCTACGGGTTTTAACTTCTTATCTTCTTGAGCAGAATTTCCGTAGCCGTATAAACCAATGCCTGTACGTACCATATCGAAAGTAGCTTCAGGATAATTTAAAATCCCTGAAGTATTGCATAAATGGCGCATGATTTTATGATCAAAAGCTTTTAAGATTTTTTCTGAAGCTTTTTTAAAAGTCTCAATCTGGCCCTGAGTGAATTCTTTTTCGGCAAGATCTTCGCTAGCTGCTAAATGGGAATATATTCCTACCAGCCTCACCGCCAGGGTGTTTTTAAAAAGGGTGATGACCTGATCAATTTCTTCTAAACCAAAACCCAATCGATTTAATCCTGTATTGATGTTAATGTGTACGGGATACTCCTTAAGTTTTAATGCTTCGGCAGTTTTAATAAATTCGGTTAAAATGTGCTTACTGTATAAACTTGGCGTAAGGCAGTTATCGATAAGGAGCGTTAAGTTATGCGGTTGTGGATGTAAAACCAGAACCGGCTTTTCTATTCCGCCAGCTCTAAGTGTTTCACCTTCTTTAGTATAAGCAACTGCAAAATGATCGATCCCTGCTTTTTCAAGCTTAGCAGCAATGGTAACCGAATCGCTTCCGTAGGCAAATGCTTTTACAACGGCCATCATTTTTACCGTTGGTTCAACTTTAGAACGTAAATACTGGTAATTGTGTTCTAAAGATTTAAGGTCTATTTCTAGAACCGTTTCCTGGGCTTTAGGCATTTTTTTCTTTTAAGTTAGGCTTTATCACTTCGGCATCTTTCACATTCATTCTTCTAACTTTTTCCTGGTTCATCGCTTTGTAATAAGCTGCTCTGCTTAAAGGCTCGTATTCTTCAGTTTCGCCAAGAAAAACCAAATCGTCGTTTATGGCTTTTCGGTAGCTATATTGGGCAAGGTTTCCGGTACGGGTACAAACCGCATGTACTTTGGTTACATATTCTGCCGTAGCCATAAGATTGGGCATGGGACCAAAAGGATTTCCTTTAAAATCCATATCCAGGCCCGCAACCACAACTCGGATTCCCCTATTAGCAAGATCGTTACAAACGCTTACAATTTCATCATCAAAAAACTGAGCTTCGTCTATTCCAACTACATCACAACCATCGGCCAATAGCCTAATATTGGATGCAGAAGGTACAGGGGTAGACCTAATTTCGTTAGCATCATGAGAAACCACCATTTCCTCGTCGTATCGGGTATCGACAGCCGGTTTAAAGATTTCAACGTTTTGTTTAGCAAATTGGGCTCGTTTAAGTCGGCGGATAAGTTCCTCGGTCTTTCCAGAGAACATACTACCGCAAATAACCTCTATCCAGCCAAATTGCTCTTCGTGATTTACTGTATTTTCGAGAAACATTTTGTAATTTTCAGATCGAAATGGAAATAACCTCTTTTTTATAAAGGTGGAACAAATTTATTAAAAATCCAACCCTGTACGTAGGGCTAATTATTAAAGTTATGAAGAAGACTATAGAGGCTGAATTGAAAAAGCTGGCTCAAAAGATTTTAGAAGGAGATGCAGAGAAGCAAATCGATCAGCTTAAGCAAGAAGCTAAAATTCTTTATGAAAAACTTACTATATTACAATTTACATATGCTCATCTGGAAGATAAAAATACAGAAGAGCAACCGGCTTTAGAAACAGTGAGTTATGCTGAGGATACTTACGCTCCGTCTAAACCCCAGCCTTCCAGAACACAATCGCAAACAAGTTATAAAGAAGGCAATTATTACGTGCCAGATGGAACCGAGTTTAATGACAGTGATGCGATAACTGAGCCTAATACAGAAAAAATTAAAGATATTGTGGCACAAATGCCACCAGAGACAGAAGGTTTAGATCGTTTAATGGATGCACTTAATGAAGACTGGTCACATTTGAAAACAGAGCAGGAAAAGGCAAAAGCACCGGAAAGCACCTTTCAACAACCAGAACCTCCCCAGCAGGATGAACCTGAACTTTTAAAGGATCCAGAAATTCCTGAAGAACATTTTGCGGAACCACCAATATTTGAGCCTAAACAGCCAGAGCCGGAACCTGAAAAAAAACAGCTGGAGCAAAAAACGGAAATAACTCCACAACAAGAACAAACAAAAGAGGAATCAAAACCTATTGAGCATCCGGAAGCTCCTAAACCAGCTTCAAATTCTAACGATGATTTTAGGAAAATCGGGGTAGACTACGATAACCTTCCAGATTTTGAACCCTTAAATAATCGCCAAAGTGAACAAAGGCCCAGATCGGTTAATGACCGATTAAAAAGTGGAATAAGTATAGGACTAAACGATCGCCTGGCTTATATAAAACATTTATTTGCAGGGAATGCGGCCGATTATAATCGTGTGCTTTCCCAATTAAATACCTTTAGCGATTTTGATGAAGCCTATAAATTCATTCAGTTAGTGGTGAAACCAGATTATAATAACTGGGAAGGAAAAGAGCAGTACGAAGATCGATTTGTAGAAATAATCGCTAATAAATTTCAATAATTTTATGGGAAAACTTTTTTTGGTTCCCACTCCAATAGGCAATCTTGAAGATATTACTTTTAGAGCTATCAAAGTTTTAAAAGAGGTGGATTTAATTCTTGCCGAAGATACTCGTAATAGCGGTAAATTATTAAAGCATTTTGATATTGCTACACCAATGCTTAGCCATCATATGCACAATGAGCATAAAACGGTAGATCAACTGGTAGGTAGGTTACAGGCTGGTGAAACTTTTGCTTTGATAAGTGATGCGGGCACTCCGGCAATCTCGGATCCCGGATTTTTATTAACGCGGGCTTGTGTAGAAGTTGGGATTCAGGTGGATTGTTTACCGGGAGCTACAGCTTTTGTGCCTGCATTGGTAAATAGTGGACTGCCTAATGATAAATTTGTTTTTGAAGGTTTTCTACCGGTAAAAAAAGGGCGGCAAACGCGATTAAAATTACTTGCCGAAGAAAATCGAACGATGATTTTTTACGAATCGCCCCATAAATTATTAAAAACATTAAGCCATTTTATAGAATATTTTGGTGCTGATAGACAGGTTTCAGTATCACGTGAAATCACCAAACTTCATGAAGAAACCATAAGAGGTACTGCAGAAGAAGTTTTAAGACATTACACGCAAAAACCACCAAAAGGGGAAATTGTAATTATTGTAGCCGGAAATAAATGATGCAGGATTTGCTAAAGGAAATACGCGCTTGCGATGTTTGCCGGGAGCATTTGCCATTGGGGCCACGACCGATTATAGAAGCAGTAAAAAATTCGAAGATTATTTTGATTAGTCAGGCGCCTGGCCGCGTGGTACATCAATCGGGGGTTGCCTGGAAAGACCAAAGCGGTAAAAAGTTACGAGAATGGCTTGATGTAGGTGAAGAAACTTTCTACAATCCTGCTAATTTTGCCATTCTTCCTATGGGTTTTTGCTATCCCGGCAAGGGCAAAACCGGAGATTTACCGCCACGAAAAGAATGTGCTCCACTTTGGCATCATCAGGTTTTTGAACACTTAGAAAGTGTACAGCTTAAAATATTAATTGGCTCGTATGCTTCTAACTATTATTTGCCAAAATCCAGGTATAAAAATTTAACCGAAAAAGTGTCGAATTTTGATGAATTTTTACCTGAGTTTTTGCCATTGCCGCATCCTTCACCGGTAAACCGGTTTTGGCAGATTAAAAATCCCTGGTTTGAAAAAGAAATGATTCCCAAAATACAACATCTTATTGCTGGAATATTACAATAAAAAAAGTGCTATGATACATAGCACTTTGACTTCTTTTAACTAAAAAGACTTATTTTCTACCTGCTTTTTTTAAGACTTCGATGGTTTCTTTTGCATTCGAGTTCACAGCAAATTCTTCAGCAGTTTGCTTTTCCTGATCAGACTTTACAGAAAGATCAGCTCCTTTCTCAATCAAGAGCGATAAAATGTCGGCTTTATTGTAGCGAGCGGCATACATTGCCGGTGTTTTTCCTAAAGATTTTTGGTTGATGTCTTCTCCCATTTGAATTAACTGGGTTACCATATCATAATTGCCTGCAATTATGGCTTTGCAAAGGGAGTTTAAATTAAGCGCAGCTAGTTTTTCAACAGGATAT
Source organism: Zunongwangia sp. L-65 (assembly GCF_056859415.1). Taxonomy (NCBI): domain Bacteria; kingdom Pseudomonadati; phylum Bacteroidota; class Flavobacteriia; order Flavobacteriales; family Flavobacteriaceae; genus Zunongwangia; species Zunongwangia sp. L-65. The sequence goes on along the minus strand of NZ_JBSXOK010000029.1, from coordinate 3,509 downwards.
TCAGATGAATTTGATAAAGAAGGATGAGCTTCAGATGCAGTTGTAATTCCAGAAGTAAGAACAAGTGCTAAGGCGAATGTAAAAATTGATTTTTTCATGATGAATGATTTAATGATTGATAAATGATGGTTTTACCTAAAAGACGCCTCAAAATCTAAAATGTTACAGATCTAAAATAAAAATCTATTTTTTTAAGAATATTTTAATATTTGAAGCAGTGATTTGAGAATCGATAATTCCAGATGAATTTCGAGAGCGCTCGAAACGGAACGACCTTAACACCAATTTATTACGATTTGCCGATACCCCAAACTAGAAGTAGAAAAGAAACGAGATTAAATAATTTGAATGTTACATTTTCAATACTTAGAAATAAGAGCTAATAGCTGAAGGCTAAGCGTTTAAAAAATAACCTTTACAAACTCAAATTTTTTACCACTAAATAAACCTTTATCCGATAATTTAAGATCTGGTATTACTAATAAGGCCATAAAGGACAAAGTCATAAACGGAGCTTTTAATGTACTTCCTAAATCTTTGGCCATTTTGTCTATTTCCTGGTATAATTTTCCCGTTTCCCATGCATCCTTGTTGCTCATAATCCCAGCAACTGGTAATGGCAGTGATTTTTCGTTATCATCGTTAACAGCACAAATCCCTCCTTTGTTTTTAATGATGAGGTTTACGGCATTACAAATTTCTTTATCAGTAGTTCCAACTGCGATTATATTATGAGAATCATGCCCAACCGAGCTTGCGATGGCTCCTTTTTTAAGTCCGAAATTTTTAATAAATGCTACAGAAGGAGACTTTTCTTGATAGCGGTTTACCACTGAAATTTTTAAAATATCATGCTTGATATTCGAGGAAAGTGATCCCTCTTCTAAAATGGCGCTGCCTTCAATTTCATTAGAAATTAACTCACCATCTAATGCTTCGATCACTCTTACCAAATCGGTTTGGGCTTTTAATTGGAAGTCTTTAGGTGATTTTTCAGTAATATTAAAATTATTGGGTGTTTTAAAAGCTACAGATGGGATATGAGATTGGCCGTTTTCGGCAACAATTTCTCCGTCGATATAAGTTTTTAATACTTTAAAATTAGTGAGATCATTCACTACGATAAAGTCGGCTGCGTCACCTTCTCTCAGCAAACCAACATTTAGGTTATAATGTTTTACGGGATTAATACAGGCTACTTGTAAAACCTTAAAAATATCAATTCCTTTAGCCACCGCCCGCCTACAAAGCTGATTAATATGTCCTAAAACCAAATCGTCTGGATGCTTATCGTCAGAGCAAAACATCATACTATGGTAATAGTGGGGTAAGAGATCGATAAGAGCTTCAAAGTTTTTTGCGGCGCTACCTTCCCTGATAATCACGTTCATTCCTAATTCTAATTTTTCTTTTGCCTCCTCGTAGGTAAAACATTCGTGATCGGTACTAATTCCTGCTTTTACATATTTCTCGGCATCTTTTCCGCGAAGTCCGGGGGCATGCCCATCAACAGGTTTTTTAAAATGCTGCGCCCATTTTATTTTTTCCAACACCTCGGGATCGTCATGTAAAACTCCGGGATAATTCATCATTTCTGCCAGATAAAAAATATCAGGAGACTGCATTAACACTTTAATCGCTTGTGCATCGATTACCGCTCCGGCCGTTTCAAAAGTAGTCGCCGGGACACAACTTGGTGCTCCAAAATGGAATTTTAGAGGCCCTTTTTTAGCATTTTCGATCATAAAGTTAACCCCATCAATACCAAGCACATTAGCGATTTCGTGCGGATCTGAAACCGTCGCTACCGTACCATGAATACTGGCCATACGAGCAAATTCAGAAGGGACAAGCATCGAGCTTTCAATATGAATATGTGCATCGATAAATCCAGGCATAATAAATTGCTTTTCATTATGTTCACATTCTCTAATTGCGACGATCTTTTTATTTTTAAGGTGAACTTCTGCAGGAAAAATCCTTTGATTCTCGATATCAACCAACTGTCCTTTAATGATCTTCATTTTGTGAATTTATTAAATGCTGAAAGTAATAAATTAAATTGGGAACGTATATTTTAGTAGCTTTATAAAAGGATATACACGCTTAAAACCTTAGAGCTAAAACGATAATAAAAAATTATGAAACCAAAACTGCTCGCTGTTCTCAATTTTATTTCTGTAATGATCACGCTTTTTGTGAGTTATTATACCCAGGCTGTGAAGCTCAACGGAAATACAATGGGAAGCCTAAGTCACGAATATTTCAACCTTTTTACGCCGGCCGATTATGCTTTTGCGATTTGGGGAATTATTTACTTAGGATTACTTGCATTTTCAGGATACCAGCTTTATCAGGCTTTCGGCCCAAAAACCGATTTGCAGTTTCTTCAGCAAACAAAGTTTTGGTTTATTGTAGCCAATCTTGCCAATGCTGTATGGGTGATTGTTTGGTTGTATGAATACACAGGCTTATCCATCTTTTTGATGTTGTTGATTCTGTTTTCGCTCATCAAAATTATCCTAAATACCAATATGGAACGTTGGGATGCGCCTTTAAAGATCATCGCTTTTAGCTGGTGGCCTATTTGTTTGTATTCAGGATGGATTGCTGTGGCGACTATTGCGAATATAGCCGCGTATTTAGCTAAAATTGGATGGAAGGGGGGTATTTTCTCTGAAGTAGAATGGACGATTATAATGATTGTTGTCGCTGCTATTTTGAATATTGTAATGATTTATACCCGATGCATGCGGGAGTTCGCAGCCGTTGGGATATGGGCGTTGTTTGCCATTTATATGCGACATTCTGAAGACCAAACTTTAATCGCTTACGTTGCCTTGGGTAGCGCTATTTTAATCGGTCTCAACGCTGCTTATCATGGTTTTATTAACCGAAAGCAAAACCCAATGTACCGAATGATTAGCAAGTAGTTAGTAATTAGAATTTAGACCGCTTTGCTGTTAGAAAATAGAATTACGATTAAAAATGATGAGTTTTAAATTAGAAAACGCGTTCATCTCGACCGCAGCGGAGAGATCTTTTTAACCTGGAAGTTATGATTTGATTTGTAGTTAGAGATTAGCTAATTTGAAAACGAATGAATGTAGTGGTTGGAATGTCAGGCCGAGTGATTTTGTGTAGTGAAACGAAGCAAAATTGTATCGAGACCTCAATCTGATACACTTCGCTGTTAGAGTATAGAAAATAGAATCGAGATTAAAAAATGATGAGTTTTAAATTAGGAAAACGAGGTCATCTCGATCGAAGCGGAGAAGAGATCTTTTTAACCTGGAAGTTATGATTTGATTTGTAGTTGGAGATTAGCTAATTTGAAAACGAATGAATGTAGTGGTTGTAATGTCAGGTCGATTTCTATGACAATTCCAAGCGGTTTTTATAATTTGTTTGGTTTTTAATTAGTGCCATAGCAATGTGTAACAATTTGTTCCTGACCGCATTTAGAACACTCATTTTATTTTTGCCCTCTTCGACTTTTCTTAGGTAAT
>NZ_JBSXOK010000028.1:0-56929 GCF_056859415.1 Zunongwangia sp. L-65 | reverse complement strand
GGTTAATCGAAAGCTGAACCGATGGTACGATCATGGACTTGGTAAGGGAGGTAATATTATCGATTTTGGGATTCAATATTACAGTTGTTCCGTTGGAGAATTTCTAAAAAAATTGGATGGTGGTTTTTCTTTTCAAAGGCCTATACAAAATATTCCCAAAATAAAAAATGAACTGGAGCATCAACTTAAAATTTTAAAAGATGTTAAACTTAGTTCACATGCATTGATGCGTTATTTGGAACAACGAAAAATTCCTATTGAAATTGCAACCCAATATTGCCGGGAAGTACATTATGAAGTAAATGGGAAAAACTATTACGGAATTGGTTTTAAAAATGATTCCGGCGGGTTTGAAATACGTAATCCTTACTTCAAAGCAAGCAGTTCTCCCAAGGATATTACTACTATAAAAAGTGGTTCCCAAGAGGTGGCAGTTTTCGAAGGTTTTGTCGATTTTTTATCTCTTAGAGCCCTCCACAAAAACCTTCCTGAAAATAGTCAGGATTTTGTGGTTTTAAATTCGGTTTCCTTCTTTGAAAGAGCACGCCCGTTTATGGAGGAACATCAGGTGATTCGACTGTACCTGGATAGGGATGCCACTGGACAAAATCTTACCCAGCGTGCACTTTCAATGAGTACAAAATATATTGATAAAAGCACCTTATACAAAAATCATAAGGATCTTAATGATTGGTTGGTGGGTATAGGAAAGCAGCAGAAGACACGCTTAGGGAGTAAACTGTCATAGTGTTGCTAAGCATTTTTGAAAACTTCACTATTTAGAAAGTCGCCAAAACTCCTGAAAGTGAATAATAAGCCTCCGGGAGATTTTGGTAAGACGACGAGTTTGCAACGTTCCTGCAAACGGCAAGATGAACGGTTGTTTAACAACCGACATCTTGCTGCCTATCACTCGGAACTCGTGGGCAGGGCGTATAGAATGAATTTTTGAGTTTGATAACAGGATAAAGGAGAATGAGATGGAAGGAAAAAAATCAAACAGAACACGCATTATCGGGCTGCGTTTGACACCCGATGAGTATGAAAAAATTGAAAAGAAATGGCAAAACAGCACCTGCCGAAAGCTAAGCGAATATGTCCGTCACAGCCTTTTTGAAAAGCCCATTGTAACTACCTACCGCAACCAATCTGCCGATGATTTTATGGTGGAGATGGGTAAACTTAGAAAGGAACTTAACCATGTGGGGAACAACTTTAATCAGGCGGTAAAAAAGCTGCATACACTTCATGGAATTGCGGAATTTAAAAACTGGCTGATCACCTACGAAGTGGAAAAAAGAACCCTGTTCAATAAGGTGGATGAGATTAAAACTCATATCAAAAAAATGGCAGAGATATGGTTGCAGTAATTAAAACAGGACACTCCATTCACCGCATTTTAAACTACAATGAGAACAAGGTAAAGCAGGGAGTAGCCGAGTGTATCGGAGCAGGAAATTACCCTGTTGACCCGGATAAAATGAGCTTTACCATGAAGCTCAATCGCTTCCTAAAACAGATGGAATTAAATGAAAAAACCAAGCGGAATAGTGTCCATATTTCTCTCAATTTTGATGTTTCAGAAAAGCATTTACCTAAACAAAAACTGCTTGAAATAGCCAATGGTTATCTGGATAAAATCGGTTTCGGTGAACAACCTTATCTGGTCTATCAACATCACGATGCAGGGCATCCGCACATCCATTTGGTGACTACTAATATTGAAGCGGACGGCAAGCGAATTGACTTGCACCATTTGGGTATTCGTAAATCTGAACCAGCTCGAAAAGCATTGGAAAAAGAGTTTGGTTTGGTGCAGGCTGAAGCCCAAAAAAATGATGAAAATTATCAGTTAAAACCCATAGTTGTAGGCAAGGCAATGTATGGCAAATCGCAAACCAAAATGGCTATTCAGAACATTCTGGAAAATGTGTTGAATCCATACAAATATACCAGCCTTCCGGAACTAAATGCAGTACTCAATCAATATAATGTAAAAGCAGAACGAGGAACGGAAAATTCAAAGGTTTATCAAACTGGCGGATTGTTATACCGGGTGCTGGATGCGGATGGGAATGCGGTAGGTGTCCCTATCAAAGCCAGCCTGTTTTATAATAAACCAACTTTGAAATTTCTGGAGCAGAAATTCAAAGAAAATGCCACTAAACGAACACCTTTTAAAAGACGGATAAAAAATGCGGTGGATAAGAAATTGTTATCAAAAAAGATATCCATTCCAGAACTTATATCTGCATTGGAAAAACAGGGTATCCATACTGTGCTTAGGCAAAACGCTAACGGAATTTTATACGGAATCACCTATGTAGATCACCAAACCAAATGTGTTTTTAACGGAAGTGTTTTGGGCAAAGCCTATAGTGCCAAAGCTATTCAGGAAAGGTGTTTACCGGAAAGGGTTTCAGGACAGGATTTGCTAAGGCATCCCGACCCGAAACAAACCATTGGGTTACAGCCACAGACTGCCGCTGCGGCAGAAACCAAAGAAGTTGATAAAGAATATCAATCTGTTTCCATATTAACAGGAAAAGAAAATGTATTGGAGGTGTTGACCCAGGCAGAAAACACCTCGAATTATTTACCTAATCAGCTTAAAAAGAAACGTAAAAAGAAGAAAAAAAGAAACCTGAATAATAATCAGTAAAAAAAATTAAAGCTATGGCAATGCACACCGGAGAAAATGAACAGGCGCTGAGAAAGATACTGGATATGACCAGGCTCATCAGCATTTCCATTTTAATCATCCATTTCTATTACTACTGTTACAGGGCATTTGAAATATGGGGATGGAGCAGCACTTTTAGTGACCGTATTTTAAGCAATATTTATAAGACGGGATTATTCAGCAGTTTTCACAAATCGAAATTAATTGCACTTTGTTTTTTGGGTATATCCCTTTTAGGAGCCAAAGGGAAAAAGGATGAGAAATTAAATAATAGAACAGCATTTGCTTATCTGATTACCGGACTGCTTATTTATTCTATCAGCTATCTGTGTATGAAGCTGAACATACCAATGGTGACCACTGCTATCCTGTATATGGCACTCACAGGAATAGGCTTTCTACTGGTATTGACGGGAGGAACTTTACTTTCCCGAATCATAAGGGACAAACTCAATAACAAGGATATTTTTAATAAGGAAAATGAAACCTTTCCACAGGAAGAACGATTGCTGGAAAATGAATATTCCATTAACCTTCCTGCCCAATATCAATTAAAGGATAAGCATCGGAAAAGTTGGGTCAATATCATTAATCCATTTCGGGCGATTATGGTATTGGGAACACCCGGTTCCGGAAAATCTTACTTTGTCATACGCCATGTGATTACCCAGCATATTCGGAAAGGGTTTAGTATGTTCGTATATGACTTTAAGTTTGATGACCTTTCCAAAATAGCTTATAACACCTGGCTTAAAAATCAACATCGATACATCAAGCCACCAGCATTTTATGTGATTAATTTTGATGATCTCACCCGGAGCCATCGATGCAATCCCTTGGAACCTTCAGCTATGACCGATATTACCGATGCGGCAGAAAGTGCCCGTACCATTTTGATGGGGTTAAACAGGGAATGGATCAAACGTCAGGGAGACTTCTTTGTGGAATCTCCGATTAACTTTCTGACGGCTATTATCTGGTATCTGAAAAAATACAAGGATGGAGAATTTTGCACCTTGCCGCATGTAATAGAATTGATGCAGGTAGATTATGATAGCCTATTTTCTTTGCTTCGTACCGAAAAGGAAATTGAAGTACTGATAAATCCTTTTGTTAACGCTTATTTGAATGATGTCATGGAACAATTGGAAGGCCAGATAGCTTCGGCAAAAGTGGCGATGGCAAGGCTTTCATCCCCGCATTTATGTTATGTGTTATCGGGAAATGATTTTAATCTGGATATTAATAATCCTGATGATCCAAAGATTGTGTGTATGGGGAACAATCCGCAGAAAATACAAATTTATGGAGCGGTATTATCGCTTTATGTAAACCGATTAATTAAGCTGGTGAACAAAAAAGGGAAGCTAAAGAGCAGCCTTATTTTTGATGAGTTCCCGACCATCTACCTGAACAATATGGACAGCCTGATCGCTACTGCACGAAGCAATAAGGTTTCTACCTGTCTGGGCATTCAGGATTTTAGTCAGCTCCGCAAAGATTACGGCCGTGAACAGGCAGATGTGATTATGAATATTACTGGGAATATTGTTAGTGGTCAGGTGACAGGTGATACCGCTAAACAATTATCGGAACGCTTTGGTAAAATCATGCAGGACAGGGAAAGTTATTCCATCAACAGCGGAGATACCTCGATTAGTCGATCCAAACAATTGGAAGTAGCGATACCACCTTCCAAAATCTCAAGTTTAAGCTCTGGTGAATTTGTGGGCATGGTAACGGATAATCCTGATTGTAAGATTGACTTGAAAGCTTTCCATTGCGAGATTATCAATGACCATGATAGCCTTAAGCGTGAGGAACAAAATTACCAGGACATTGAAGTGATCCGAAAGTTGGATTCGGGCATGGTACAGCGGAATTATTTCCAAATCAAACAGGATATTCAAGATATTATCCAATCGGAAATGGAACGGTTACTAAATGATCCGGGACTGAGCCATTTGGTGGTGAGGAAAGGTTAAAATGATTTTTAAGAAGTCGGGGTGGCAGGAAACTTGCTGCCTTTCGGAAAGCCTATTACCAGCCACTTTATATCTTCTCAGGAGGATATATTCACTGAATCATTCACTAAACTTAAAAGAACATCAAGACTTATATTATTTGATCGTCTTTGATGTTATAAAGAACAAATTAAATTTATAGCTTTAATTTAAAGCGTTTTATAGTCATACCACTGTTACTGACCTCCTCCCTTAAAACCGAACTGTTTAAAAGTAGATAATTCTTAATTGGAAAGCAGTTAATTTAGAATTAAAATGGACCACTACGATTAATCTTGTTATGTATGGTTTCCGTTCGTACTTGTACAGTCCATTAAATTCTGAAAGTGTTCAATAAAAAGGGCTAGGTGATATCCATCCAATAAAGCGTGATGTGCGTGAATAGATATAGGCATTGTTTTCTTATCCTTTTTATGTTCCACTTTTCCAAAAGATATTTTTGGACTACTGTCTGGGAAAGTAAAACTTCTTGCATGTGAAATACTGGTGAATCTCAACCATGGAATGGCGGAAAAATGAATAACATTCTCACCAGAAACAGCGGGAAGTAAGCTATTTGAATTTCTTACCCTCTCTGTTTCTTCGTATGCGTCCGTCTAAGTGCATCTTTTCTGAGAACCGTGTAGGTAATAATTTAGCGGTCTAAATATACTTAAAAATGACCCGATCTTCTACCTCAGAAATGCGTAAGCTGGTCACCAGCTATTATGAATCAGGACAAAGTCAAACTGCATTTGCCCGCGCCCATGGAATTAGCAAAGGAAAACTATCCTACTGGGTAAACAAGTTTCCCAGGGAGCAAGTTACAAAACCCGCAAAGAGCAATTTTGTTTCTTTATCGGCCGACCCTTCTACCGCTCCAACATCCTCCAGGAGTATGCATATCCGGTTAGGTAATGGTGTAGAAATTGAAATTCCCCTGTAATGTTTGCTTTAAGTAGTTCCCTGAATTACCAGCTATATCTTCCTGGTACCGATATGCGTAAGAGTTTTGATGGATTATGTGGTTTGGTCCTTGGAGAATTAGGCCATAGTCCCCAGGATGGTTCGGTCTATATCTTTATCAATAAAGCCCGCAATAAAGTTAAGTTACTGCATTGGCAATCCGGAGGCTTTGTATTGTACTATAAACGCCTGGATCGTGGTACTTTTGAATTGCCCGATTACGATGCATCCGTGGGAGGACTTCAATTGGATTACACCCAACTGGTGATGCTCATCGACGGGGTAGCCATCACCAATATGACCCGAAGAAAACGCTATAAAAAAGCCGGTTAAATACTGGTATATTTTTAAGAAGGGTAGTATTTTAGCTACCCGATGACCTATCAGGAGCTACAAAGAGAAAACCAGCAACTTCGAGCGTCCAACGAAGCCTTCAAGGAGAAGATCTCTGCTATGGAGGTACAACTCGGGCAACTCTATAAGCTGATCCAGGGCTTTAAATCGGAACACTTTATTCCTGAAATTCTGGAGCAGCAACTATCACTTTTTTCTGAAAATGCAGATAAAACTGGGCAAGTAGCTAGCCCCAAAGAAACCATCACCTATACCCGGGAGAAACAAAAACATCCGGGCCGTAGCAGCTTGCCGGAACACCTTCCGGTACGGGAAGTCATTCTGGAACCAGTGGAAGATGTAAGTACACTAAAAAAGATTGGCCAGGAAGTTAGTGAAACCCTGGAGTATACCCCGGCCAGTCTGGTTAAAAGACGGACCATTCGTCCTAAGTATGCCAGGAAAGACCAGCAAGGGGTGGTAATCGCGCCACTTCCCACGCGTCCTATCGAAAAATCTATTGCCGAGGCTTGTTTACTGGCTTATATTCTGGTGAGTAAGTATATTGACCACTTGCCATTCTATCGCCAGATTCAACGTTTTAAACGAGAGTTTGGCTGGGAACCGGCCTCCAGTACCTTGAGTGACTGGATGGCGAGTTGCTGTCAGCTGTTGAAACCCCTTTATAATACCTTGAAGCAAAAAATACTTGAAGACGGGTACATCCAGGCTGATGAAAGTCCGATCAAGGTGCTCGATAGTGATAAAAAAGGCAGCACACATCAAGGCTACCAATGGGTCTATCACGACCCCTTGCAAAAACTGGTGCTCTTTAATTACCGGAAAGGACGCGGTCAACAGGGGCCTAAAGAACTCCTTGATGGGTATAAAGGCTACGTCCAGTGCGATGGATGGGGTGTTTATGATAAGATCGGAATTGATCCTGATATTACTATGGCAGGCTGCTTGGTTCATGCAAGGAGAAAATTTGTGGATGCCCGGGACCAGGATAAAGCAAGGGCAGAAAAAGCATTGGCCATATTTAGTGAAATTTATAGGCAGGAAGGAGCGATTAAAGAGGAAGCAGCTGGTGATACGGATATGCGCAAAAAACTAAGATTAAAAAAGGTGCTGCCGCTACTGCAACAGATCAAAACCTGGATCCAGGAAGAGCAGTTTAAAGTGTTACCTAAAAGTGCCATCGGAAAAGCCATGACCTACTTTATAAATCAATACCCTAAGTTCGAGGTGATCTTTGAAGATGGGAGGATCGAATTGGATAATAACCTCATTGAGAATGCTATTCGTCCATTGGCTCTCGGTCGAAAAAATTTCTTGTTTGCAGGCTCTCACAAGGCTGCGCAGAATGCGGCTATGTTATATTCCTTCTTTGGGAGTTGTAAAATGCATGGTGTGAATCCCCAGGAGTGGTTAGAGGATACCCTGCAAAGAATACCTGATCATAGCATCCAAAAACTGGAGGAGTTACTACCGGGGTATAAAAAAGCATCATTATGAGTAAAGAAGAGACCAAGGCTAAAGAAACATTGTTAATAGACCTTACAAGAACATTCTGTATTCAGGAAATAAATGAAGAGTATGCTGCGCTCTGTGAGAAACTTATTAAGAAAATGGGCAGAAAAAGAGAAGTCCCTTTTAAAAGAGGAAAGCCCGAGATATGGGCCGCTGCAGTGATTTCTACTATAGGCTCAATAAATTTCCTGTTTGATAAATCCTTTGAACCTTATATTGCCAGCAGAAGTATTCATAACCACTTCGGCACTAAATCTAGTACCGTGACCAATAAAGCTGCTGAAATTAAGAAGATGTTCAACCTTTGGTATTATAACTCAGAATTCTCTACTGGGCATATGCAAGAAAATGATCCATTTAGCGATTTAGTCATGGTAGATGACCTGATGCTGCCTCTAAACTCATTACCAGAATATATGCAAACCATAGTTAAGGAAGCAAGGGCACAAGGGAAAGAAATTGCCTTTACTTCTGAGGATCCAGAGTGAAAACTATTATAGGTAGTTGTTGAGATACACACTTCTAGAAAAACGGCTCGGACGGATACTTTTAAAGAATATGATTTCATTTTGTTTGTCTTGAAATTCATTTTCTCTTACACAAACTCGCAATTGCTGTAAGTATTGTCTTGAAATGGAAATACCTTGTTCAACATTATTGAAATCGTTAAGATTAGATTCCTCAACTGCTTTTATTTCCTCTTTGTAATTATCTAAAATTTTATGAATCAGCTTATGCAAAATATTTGGGGCTTTAGATTTGGGTTAATTATCAATAAATATGGTTATGTGCTTATTTTTTTATGGTGGATTTTTGAAAAAGAATAAAAAACCAATAACAGCCAAGACAATGCTGCCAGCAATTATAAAAGGGTAGTAAAAACCACCTGCGAGTAACCAAGTCCCTAAAACAGGCCCTAGAATTTGACCAACGCTATTAGTAGAGCTCTGAATAGAAATGTTCCTGCCAGTATTTTGCTTTGATATTAATGAGACCGCAGAAAGTAAATTTGGGGTTACCATAGCACCTCCAGCAGCGAAAACAACGATTAACACATATACCAAGTATTCATTCTTAAAAAAGGGAAAGACAATTAAGGATAATCCAGATATAAACAACCCTAATGCAATTTGTTTCTTTGTGGATAAAAACTTCTCTCCGTAAGTAGCGAACAAAGGTTGTAAAACAGCCATTATTGAACCACATAGCATAAAACCAATACCTATTTGGTTACTGTTAAATCCTAATTCATCTTTCCCATATATTGAAAAGACAGTTTCAAACAGCGTTACTACAAATTGGATGACAAACGACAGACCCAGTAATACGACAAAATATTTGGTAAATGTGAATCGCAAGCTCGCTTTTTGTGTTGTGAACGTATGTACGCGAGTGGTGTTTTTTAACCATTTTGCTACTACAAATAAGACTATAAGTCCTAGAAGAGCGGCAAACAAAAAGGGTACTGAAAATCGGTCTAAATGCAGCAGACCTATCGTATATTTTAAATGAAGGTCAGTTTGAGACAGAAAGCCACCAATGACAGGGCCAAAAATAACACCAGAGCTAATGGCAACACCCGACCAACCCATTATTTTTGTTCTTCGTTTTTCAGAAGTAATGTCGCTCAAATATGCGTTGCTAACTGGAATAACTGATGACGTGAAAATACCACCAAAGATGCGAGCAACATATAGCATCGTCAATGATGTAGCAAGACCGGTAAGTAATTGCATAATTACAAAGCCGATTAGCCCAACAATGATAATTGGTTTACGTCCATATCTATCTGAAAGCTTTCCCCATACCACAACAAAAATTAATTGAAATAATGGATAAATGCTTGTAAGCAGTCCAATATGGAAGTTGATTAAATCGGTATCAAGATTGTCTTTTAAAGCTAATCTTTCGGTATAGTAAGGAAGGGTTGGCAATAATATACCATAGCCCAACATCACTACAAATAAACTCAACAGGATTAAAAATATCCTGTTGAGTTTTTCTTTTCTTTCCATTTATTTTTTACCGATTTTTCTTTTTAACAATTGTGCATTAATGGCCACTATAATGGTGCTCAAACTCATAAATACAGCTCCAACGGCAGGTCCTAAAACAAAGCCTGAAGAATATAGTACGCCAGCTGCTAAAGGAATAGCCACTACATTATATCCCGTAGCCCAGATTAGATTCTGAATCATTTTGTTATAGGTCGCTTTTCCGAATAGAATTAGATTGGCAATATCCTGTGGATTGCTATTTACCAAAATAATATCGGCAGTTTCAGCAGCCACATCTGTTCCGGAACCAACGGCAATACCAACATCAGCTTTTGCAAGTGCAGGCGCATCGTTTACACCATCGCCAGTCATAGCCACAAATTCTCCTTTGTTTTGTAACTTTTCTACAATTTCTACCTTTTGATGTGGCAGCACTTCAGCATAGTAACCATCCAAGCCAAGCTTATCACTTACAGCTTTGGCTGTTTTTTCGTTATCTCCTGTTGCCATCAAAACTTTAATGTTATTCTTTTTAAAGACTTTTATGGCTTCGGCAGATTCTGGTCGTATTTCATCGGCAAGAGCAATGTAACCAGCTAATTTTCCATCAATCAAGACAAAAACAACTGTTTCAGCGGCATCACTGTATGCGTCTTCGGGAATAGTGATTTTTTCATCCCTTAAAAAACCAGGACTAACCACTTTTACTTGCTTACCTTCTACATTGGCCTCAACGCCTTTACCTGTAATTGCATTAAAGTTTTCAGGCTTTGGGATGGTCATATTATCTTCTTTGACTTTTTTAATAATACCTACGGCGATAGGATGTTCCGAACTTTGTTCCAATGCACTCGAAAGCCTTAAAATTTCTTCAGATGAATAAGTTTCGCTAACAGACTCAATTCGAGTAACGCCAAAATCGCCTTTGGTCAATGTTCCCGTTTTATCAAACAATAAAGCTGATATTTTTCGGGATTCTTCAAAAGCTGTCCTATTTCGAATTAATAACCCGTTTTGAGCTGAAACAGCAGTAGAAATAGCAACCACAAGTGGTATGGCAAGACCTAATGCGTGTGGACAAGCAATGACCATAACGGTAACCATTCTTTCTAAAGCATAGACAAATGGAAAGCCTAAAATCAGCCATACCGCTAATGTTCCAAAACCAATACCTAATGCGATATAGGTAAGCCATTTTGCAGCTCTATCCGAGAGGTTTTGCATTTTTGATTTGGTTTTTTGCGCTTCTTCGACCATTTTGATGACCTTGTTGAGATAGCTATCTTTTCCAGTATGCTCAACCTTTACTTTTAAGGTACTGTTACCATTTACCGAACCACCAATAACCTTATCGTTTTCATCTTTTTTTACAGGTTTGGATTCGCCTGTAAGCATAGATTCGTTCAGGTAACTTGAACCGTCTACTATAATCCCATCAGCAGGAACTTTTTCACCTGGTTTAACCAAAATCACATCATCCTTTAGTAAATCTTCAAGAGGGATGTCTTCTATGATGTCGCCTTTTACCCTGTGCGCTTCCGCAGGCATCATACTTACCAGTAACTGTAAAGCTTTTGACGCACCTAACACACTTTTCATTTCTATCCAATGACCAAGCAACATTATGGCTATAAGTGTTGATAGCTCCCAGAAAAAGTCTTCGCCTCTTAAGCCAAATACGGTCGCGGTGCTATAAAAATAAGCTACAGAAATTGCCATAGAAATCAAGGTCATCATTCCTGGCGCACCTTTTTTGATTTCAGACCAGAATCCTTTTAAAAATGGCCAACCACCATAGAAATATACGATTGTGGAAAGTGCAAAAAGGATATATGGATTTCCGGGAAGCAAAAACTCATATCCAAAAAAGTCCTGAATCATCGGCGAGAAGAACAGTATGGGAATAGTAAGTACAAGGGTTACCCAAAACCGTTTTCTAAAATCGGCAATCATCATTTTATGATGGTCGTGCCCGTGTTCTCCGTGCCCTGGATTGTGGCCAGAATGGTCTCCACCTTTGTGGTTCATTTTAGAATGGTCTTCTTTTTTGTGTTTCATCTTCGAATGGTCCATTTTAGAATGGTCCATTTCATCGTGATTGTGGTGTTCGTGATTTTCCATTATTGTCTTGTTTAAGTGTTATCGTAATTTTTTTCTCATAGCTTCCGAAATGTTTTCGGCATAGACGCCATAGGCATCTACCAAAAGTCCTTTAATCCCATTTTTTGATGAAATAGCATAAAGCACACTATTATCGTCGGTACTGCTCATACCCTCAAAACGATGCATCTCGTCAACATTAAAATCTTCTGGGTGTATTTCAATTTTTAGTGAGGCACACTCCAAACATTCTGGTTTTAGGTTAAAATCATATGTATAGCCATTTCCCTGTAAATCGTTTATGGCTTCAGAAAGTGTATCGTAATTTTTCATCTGTCTTTATTTATAGTTTATTGTAAAATAGCTGTTATCTGCTTCTGAAAATTTCTGAAAAGTCAATAAACCTTTTTCATTTAATTTTTCGATAACGGTATAATTGAGTTGCTTAATGCGAATTCCCCAGGCATAGGCTTTAATATTAATTTTTGATTTTATAGTGTTTTTCCCATCCTCTAATTTTCGGTCATAAATTTTTATGATGCTTTTGGAACCAAAAAAGTTTAACAAGCCCGAGTCAAAACTCATTTCCAATTTAATATCTTTCAAGTTTTGTAAATCGTAGAGCTTTTTAAAATTTTCAGAAATGGTATTAATTTCGGTTTCTTTTGATTTTGGCTTGGAAAACGGAAAAGCCATTATCATTACATTGGCGTCATCTGGCTCACAACGGTAGGTAGTAGTGTATTTATCGGTTGATTGTTTGTTTTTGTCAAACAATTCTGTAACTACCTTTATTTCATAATATCCATTTTCCTTTATTGTTTCTCCAGCTTCAAAAGTTTGTTTATTGAGAAAATCACCTTCTTTATCAAAGTTTTCCCGAATAACAACTCTGCCTGAAATCTGCCCAATGAGCATTTCAGTTTGTCCAGTCATTGTGATGCTGAATAAAGTGATTAGTACTATAAAGCCTTGTTTTCTCATATATGGTGCATTAATTTTTTTACCTCTTTTGCCATAATATCACTTAAATCTATTCCATTTGAAGAGTGTGGGATGGTATTACAAGTCACTATTTTTTCTACTCCGGAATCCAATAAATCTTGATAGGTGTTTCCTGAAAAAACGGCGTGAATGCCTACACAAATAGGTGGTTTCATTCCTGCTTTTTTAAGATGTTGTACGGTTTCAATCATTGTTCGGGCTGTGGAAATAATATCATCTACCAAAATGGGTGTAGCATCTTTATATATATCCACATCGGGAACAGAGACTTCTACATCACGGTCACCGTGACGCACCTTTTGTAATACCGTAAATGGTGCTCCTGCATTTTTGGCGACTTCTGATACCCATTGTTCACTTTCAGAATCAGGTCCGATAAGTACCGGGTTTTCGATATTTTCTTTAATCCAATCTGAAATAGCATCGGCAGCGTGAATTACTTTATTTGGAATTTGATACACTTCTCCCAACGAACTAATTCTGTGCAAGTGAGGGTCAACTGTGGTAATGCTATCGGCGAAACCAGAAATCAATTTTCCGAAGAAACCAGAAGTTACCCCTTCGCCTTCATTAAATACTTTGTCCTGCCGCATATATGCCAAATAGGGCGCTACCAAACAGGTGCACATTGCCCCTAATGATTTGGCAGTATGACTTAAAAAATAAAGGGGCAATAGTTTTTCGTCTGGTTCGTGCAAGGTGCATACCAGTACCACACATTTATCTTTAACATCAGATAAGATGCGTGTGTACGATTCCCCGTCAGGGAATTTACGCAAAATGGCTTTGCCCACTTCAGCATCCATTTTTGTAGCCATTAGTTCTGTGAGTTCTTCATTTCCGGGAAGACAGAATAATATTGTTTTCATAGTTTTTTAAATTATAGTTATGATGTCGTTATGGTTGTTTTTATATTCCAGAGCATAGTTGAGTTCGCCTTTGGATTCAGCATATATGGTATATAATAATTGGTCTATTTCAATTTTTTCATTTAAATGGACATTCAAAAGAATCCCTGCCGATTTAGACTGCGGTGCGCCGGAAAGCTTGGCGAGTTTTGCTATCTTTCTATTATCTATGCGCTTTAAAACCCCAGAGTTTTCTGCTCTAATTTCGGTTTTATAGGGTGCTAAAACAGGTTTTGAAAAGCGGCCTTGGGCCTTACAAATGGCAAGGAATTTTTCATAAGCCTGACCAGATGTAAGCAATTCTTTGGCGGTTTCCGTTCCTTTTCCTTTTTCGACTTTGCCCGAAAGCTCTATAAGTTCTCCAGCCAAAAGCAACGCTCTTTCCATTAGGTCGATTGGGGCATCTGCCTCATTTTGTAAAACCTTCAATATATCGATGGCTTCCAAAGTTGGACCAATCCCTCTTCCTACAGGTTGCGTACCATCAGTAATGACCACTTTCACATTCAATCCGACAGAATTGCCTACCGTTTCCATATGGTTCTTGAGTTTTTCAGCCATTACTGAACTTCTAACTTTTGCAGTTTCTCCCACAGGAATATCAATAACCACGTGCGTAGAACCAGCTGCTGCTTTTTTTGATAGTACCGAAGCAATAAGCTGACCTTCGCTATCAATATCCAAGGCTTTTTCAATTTTAATGAGCACATCATCGGCAGGACTTAACTGCGCTGTACCGCCCCAAACAAAACATCCGCCTTCTTTTTCTACTACGGTCTTTATTTCCTCGGAAGAGAGCGTAACATTGGTCAGTACTTCCATTGTATCTGCTGTGCCTGCTGGCGAAGTGATTGCCCGTGAGGATGTTTTTGGCATAGTAAGCCCATACGCGGCAACAATGGCAACTACCAATGGTGTTGTCCTATTGCCAGGCAATCCGCCAATACAATGTTTGTCGACCACGATATCCTTGTTCCAGTTCAGTTGCTTTCCGGAAGCAATCATTGCTTTCGTTAGGTCGGATATTTCATCAATATCCATTCGGTCGCCAGCACAGGCAGTAATAAATGCCGAAAGGTGGATGTTGGAATAATCGCCTTCCACGATATCGGTTATGATGTTGTTATAGGCCTTATAATCCAGTTTTTTGTTATAGATTTTTGCCCTGACGTGGCTTAAGGATTCAATAGGCTCTAAATGGGAAACATATAATGTATCGTTTGGGGAAACATTGAGTTTTTTCGCAGCAGCATCTGATAGTCCGATTTCATTAGGCAACAGAATATCAGAATTCAGGACATTAAGACTTGCTACGATTGATGTATTTGCATTGGATATTCTTATTCGGGTAAGTGCTTCAAAACCTTCTGAAATACAAACGTGGCAATCTTCGCGCATATACACTACATTTTCGTTTTGGGTATAGATTCCGAGATGTTTATATTTTAATATGTTTGAGTGTGTGTCCATATTTTATTGGTTGTTGTGATTTTTCGATTTATTCTATTTCTTCGATGGTGTATAATTGCGGAATTTCTGCATCCCACCCATAGGTTTCCTTGATGCCTTTTTGCAATGCTTCTGCACTCTCTTTTTCACCGTGTACAATGAAAATACGTTCGGGTTTGTTTTTTATCTTATCCATCCAGTCCATAAGTTCTGCGTGGTCTGCGTGTGCTGAAAGACCTTCAATTTCTGCAACTTCCATATCAAAGGGCACCCATTTTCCATACACTTTAAGTTCCTTATCGCCTTCCAATAATTTTCTGCCTCGCGTACCTTCAGCTTGATAACCCACAAAAAGCAAGGTGTTGTTGGGGTTTTGTGCCTGTGTTTCAAGGTAGTTTAGCATTCTTCCGCCTGTGAGCATTCCGCTTCCTGCAATCACGATTTTCGGTTTATTATCTGTTCGTAATTCCATTGTTTCCCGATAACTGCTTACGACCGTAAAGTGCGAGCACATTTCGTCACATTCGTTATCTTCCAACCTGTGCCAATCTCTTGTGCGATGAAACAATTCTAATACACTTGCTCCCATTGGGCTATCCATTATCATTTGTATTTTTGGTATTTTCTTCTCTTTCAATAATTTCCAAAAAATCAGCATCATCAATTGGGCACGTTCTACTGAAAAACTTGGAACAAATAGGCTGCCACCTCTGTTGATGGTGTCATTGACCAATTTTTCTATCTGTGGAAGTGCTTCTACTTCATCGGGATGAAATCTTCCTCCGTAGGTGGATTCAATAAATAATACATCTGCCTTTTTTGGCTTTAAGGGTGGAAACAGTAATAAATCGTTTGTTCTGCCTATATCGCCAGAAAACACAAAACGTTTCCTGTGTACATCCAACTCAATGTAAGTTGCTCCCAGAATGTGTCCATTATATTGAAATCGAGCCCTTATGCCATCAAACAATGGAATCCATTGTGATTGCGGAATTCCTTTAAAATGAGGGATAGTTTTTTCTACATCCTTTAGGTCGTACAATGGTTCAGCAGGATTATGTTTGGAATAGCCTTCTTTATTGGCACGTTCTGCTTCTTGTTCCTGAATTTTTGCACTATCATTCAAAATGATTTTTGCAATATCCAAAGTGGGGTTGGTACCATAGATGGGACCATTAAAGCCTTGTTTTACCAATCTGGGTAAATAACCTGTGTGGTCCATATGGCCGTGGGTGAGCAAAACAGCATCAATATCAGCAACATTAACAGGTGGGTACTCCCAGTTTTTAAGGCGTAATTCCTTTAGCCCTTGAAAAAGTCCGCAGTCTATGAGTATCTTTTTATCTCCTGTATCCACTAAATATTTTGAGCCGGTTACTGTGCCTGCCGCTCCTAAGAAATGGATGTTTATTTTATTTTTTTTCATTGGTATCTATTTAGGTTGTTGTACATAATTTACTACAAGAGCTGCTCCCCAAATTTGTGACCACCGCAGCAGGAAGGTGTATTTCCTTTATCTTGTTTTGATTTGCTCAATTCCACTATTTCTTTATATAGATTACGAGAATCCTCTTTAATAAAAAGAGCCAATTTCTTTACTGATTTAGGTTCAAAGTGAACCATTTCCAATAATATCTCAAGGGCTTCTTCAAGTAGTTTTGAGTCATCTTCCAATGCCTAGTAAAATGGTTCTAAATCTATGTTGCCCTGTTTTTGCAATTCTTCAGTTTTCATTTGTATTATTTTTAAAAATTAGTAATTATTCATTATTTGAATTAATGGGATCTACATAATTCTCTTGAATCTTCGAGTATCTTATTTTGCCTTAGCTTACTGATACCCATTTGTTCCAAAAAGTCTGGATTTTCGTGTAGCTCCTTGCAGAGTATGATGCCTTGATCCAATAATTTTGTTTTTTCAGCTTTGGTAAGTGTTGTTAAAGCGGTTAAGGGATGTAGCCCCGATTTATCTATTCTGTCCTTGAGACCATTTCCTCTTGGATAATCCCAACTGGTCATAAGCATTCCAACACATTTCCCGTACTGAATGGCATCGGTTGTGAAACGCGTATTGGTGTAAACCCCGCCTTTATGAAGTTTAGCCTCGTGACCTTTTTGGTGTTTCCATTGCTTTTCCACGTCCAAAAACCGTGAATGGATATATAATGGGATTTTTACATTGCAAAACCTGCCTTGGTCACTATGGTATTTACATTCAATCATATAATGTTTATTTCCTTTTTGCGCTATCACATCCACTTCGTGCTGAACGCAATTGCCTTGAACTATGACACCAACCTGTGTTGAAAATCCTTCGTGTGCCAATAGTTTGCCTACTAACTTTTCAAATGGAAAACCGGTTGGACCTAGTTCCATTAAAGCTTTTTTGAGCTTGTACTTTGAGGCACTTACCCTAGATTTTCGTTTTAGCATCTTGAAAGCCAACTGATAGATTTTTTTGGTTGTCATTCCTTCTTCAATCTGCTCTTGTACTTTCCGGGCTACATCCTGAATAATATCCTCATCTGCCCGTGAACGCCGCAGGGAGTTGATGAGTTTGTTTACATCAAAGGCTTCGTACTCACCAGAGTATTTTTTTATTAAGACTGATTTATTCATTGTTACATTTTAATAGTCATTACTGGTAATTCGGAGTGATTGGTTACACCCTCTGCGATGCTTTTAGAGAATAAAGTTAAAAAGCCTGTACGTCCGTGAGTACACATTGCGATTAAATCGGCATTTTTATATCGTAAAAAATTGTTTATCCCTGTTTCTACGTCTTGTTCGTTATATACATTCATTGAGAAGTTATCCAAATCGGGGAATTTTTTCAGGAACTCCTTGATGGGATCCAACCCTTGTTCTATACTGTTAAAATCGGTCTGAGTATTGACCCTCAATAAATGGATATGTGCGCCGCATTTTTCAGCAATCGAAATAACCTGCTTAAATGCATCGCTTACATCTTGAAGAAAATCTGAAACAAAAACGATATCCTTAAAAGGAAAGGATACTTCTTCATCCTTGACTACAACAACTGGTACATCAGCTTTCCTAACAATTTTTTCTACGTTGCTTCCCATTAACTCACGTATACCGCCTCGGGTGCCACTACTTCCCGTAACTATAAAATCGTGATGAAAATGACCCGAATGTTTAAGGATATTTGCCTGACCACCATCAAATTCAAGAAAAGTCCTGCACTCAAGGCCTTGTCGTTCTGCTTTTTTCTCCAGTTCTCTCAAGGAGGCTTTTGCGATGCCTATTTGCTTTACTGTTTCTGGATATCTTTTTTCTTTTTCCTTATCTAGCTCAACCCAGTTTACGGGGGTGTTAATTAAGTGAAAAAAATGAATTTCTGAATTGTAAAGCTTTGCCATTTCAATTCCGAGTTCCTCTGCTTTCTTGCAGTTTTCTGAAAAGTTTGTAGGTACGAGTATGTTTTTCATAATATTTGTTTTTAACTATTAATTAATGCTAATTTCATTTCCAGAAGGTTTTTGTTTTTCAAAACAATCCAGATTATATATGGTTGTTTCTGCAATATTGGTCAATGCGGTTTTGGTTAAAAAAGCTTGATGGCTTGTAATTAGTACATTGTTGAAAGTCATTAAGCGTGCAATCACATCGTCTTGCAAAATGTCATCGGAATGGTCTTCAAAGAACAATCCTTCTTCTTCCTCATAAACATCCAGTCCTAAATACCCTATTTTTTTAGTTTTCAATCCTTCGATAACTGCCTTGGTGTCCACCAACCCACCACGACTTGTATTGATGAGCATTACTCCAGATTTCATTAGTGCTATATGCTCTTTATTTATTAAATGTTTTGTTGAAGCTTTTAATGGCACGTGCAGGCTTATTATATCTGCGTGCTTACAGAGCGTCGCACAATCTGAATAGATTACGCCATATTTATCAATTAGGTCTTTGCTTTCTTCTATATCCTGGGCAAGAATATTGCAGCCGAATCCGTGAAGTATTTTTACGAGTACAGACCCTATTTTTCCTGTTCCAATCACGCCAACGGTTTTCCCATTTAGGTCAAAACCAGTGAGACCGTTTAATGAAAAGTTTTGTTCGCGCACTCTATTGTGGGCTTTAATCAGTCTTCGGTTTAATGCAAGTATCAAAGCCATTGTATGTTCTGCAATGGCATAAGGTGAATAGGCTGGGACACGGGCCACTTTTATATTCAATTCAGCTGCTTTTTCTAAATCGACGTGATTGAAACCTGCCGAACGTAATGCGATAAATTTTATGCCTAGTTTGTGTAAAATATCCAAAACTTCCGAAGAGGCATCGTCACTTGAGAAAAGTGCTATGGCCTTTGAACCTTCTGCCAATAAGGCGGTTTCCTTTGTTAGCCTAAATTCCAGAAAATTCAATTGATGTTTTCCTTTATTAGCGTTTTCAATGGAAGGCTTATCGAATTTATGTGTGCTGTATATTGTTGTTTTCATAATTTATGTTCCAAATAGTTCTAAAAGTTCGTGCAATTCTTTATTGACCTGATGTTGTTTGACCACTTCATTAAAAGGGGTTAAGTGCAATTGATTGTTTAAAATCCCGACCATTACATTCTTTTTACTTTGTAAAAGTGATTTTACGGCTTCCACCCCAAGCCTAATACCCAACATCCTATCTAAAGCAGAAGGATTTCCACCACGCTGTACGTGCCCAAGTTTTGTAATTCGTAAATCGACATTGGGGTTGACTTCCTTTATTTTTGAAGAAACAAGTTCGGCACCTATTTCATCGCCTTCTGAAACCACGACAAGAAAAGCATCTTCGCTATCGTAATTTTTAACCTTATCCAATAGATAAATAAAGTCCTTTCCACTCTCGGGAATTAAAATGGCATCTGCTCCTGTGGTAAGTCCTGAATGAATGGCGATGTAGCCAGAATCCCTGCCCATTACTTCCACAATGAATACCCGATTGTGAGATTCCGCAGTGTCCTTTATTTTATCAATATTCTCAATGGCTGTATTTACTGCGGAATCAAAACCAAGGGTATAATCTGTTCCTGAAATATCATTATCTATAGTACCAGGAATGCCGATAAACGGAATGTCGCATATTTCTGAAAAAGTAAGTAGTCCTTTAAATGTGCCATCGCCACCAATGGCAATCAGGGCATCTATTTTGTTTGCATTTAGGGTTTGCAGGGCTTTTTTTCGACCTTCCAGTTCGAGAAAACGTTTGCTTCGTGCGGTCTTTAGAATTGTGCCACCCTTTTGGGTCAGTTTTTGTAATTCGTGTGATTTAAATTGAACCAAGTCACCGTCTATCAATCCTTCATATCCTTTTCTAAAACCACTAACTTTTATACCAGTTGCTTCAGCCGTTTTTGCAATGGCGTACAAGGCTGAATTCATCCCTGGACTATCACCTCCAGAGGTAAATACACCTATATGTTTTATAGTACTATCCATAGTTATAAAGCTTCTTTTTTAAGAATTTCAATGTTTTTTATACCATACAACCTATTAAAAACCATACAAGCTGTTAAATCTCCTGTGACATTCACTGCAGTTCTGAACATACCCAACAACCTTTCTACGCCAATGATGATGATGATACCTTCAGATGGAATGCCAACACTTACCAAAACCGAGGCGAGTATCACTACACCACCTCCAGGTATGGCTGGTGTGCCAATGGACGCCGCCACAATGGTTACGATTACCACAATGATATTAAGTAGACTCATTTCCAAGCCATAGGCTTGAGCGATAAACAAAGTTGTTATGGTTTGGTAGAGGGCAGTTCCATCCATATTTACTGTAGCACCAATAGGAATGATAAAATTACTGATAGTCTTGTCTACATTCAGTTCTTCTTCTGCGGTTTGCAGCGATAAGGGCATCACTGCTGCAGAACTCGTAGTTGAGAAGGCCAATAATTGGACATCCCGAATTTTCTTTAGAAAATGAAATGGGTTGGATTTTCCTAACAAGGCAACCAAGCATAAATAGAAAATCACCAATAGTAAAAGACCAAGAAGTACGACTCCTACATAGTATGTTAAGCCGGACAAAGAACTTAGTCCAACACTAGAGGTGAGCTGCGCCATAAGACCAAAAACAGCAATAGGTACTAGAAGCATTGACCATTTTACTACCGTCATACAGACTTCCTGTATGGCACTTAAAAGAAGCTTTACTGGGCGCAGTAAAGAGTCCTCAAGCGATAGCACAGCTACACCAATAATGATTGTGAAAATTACGATACTTAACATTTCACCACTTACCATCGATGCCAAAGGATTTTCAGGAAGTAAATTTGATATGGCATCAGGTATATTTTCTAAGCCGAATGACAACCCAGTATTTTCTGAGTTTACAGATGGTAAATCGTTGTGCTCAGTTAGTGCTTGTTGATGCAAAAAACGACCTGGTTTAAAGAGTTGAGAGAAAAGGGTGCCTATAGTTACTGAAACGATTGTAGTGCCCAAAAAATAAAGCAACACGCCACCACCTAATTTCTTAAGGTTATCCTTGTCATTGCTTGCGATACCAGTAATGATAGATGCCACAATTAATGGAATCATAATCATTTGCACAAGCTTTAGAAAAAGCACACCAGGAAGTGCTAGCCAATTACCCACGACATCTGCAGTTTCTTTAGATATCCAGCCATTTTGAGGACTCAAGAGCAAACCCAACCCAACACCTAGAAACAGAGCAATAATTACTTTGAGCCATAGGCGGTTTTCTACCAGTTTTACCAGATAGTCGTTAAGTGATTTAAGTGATTTTATCTCTGTTTCAAACATTTTTTGTTATGCTATGCTGATTTTTGAATCCAAATAAACGCTTTGGACCAGCTTTAATAATTCTACACCTTCACCGAAAGGCTTTTGGAAAGCCTTTCTGCCTAATATTAAACCTGAGCCTCCAGCACGTTTATTTACAACTGCTGTTG
The DNA here is from genome assembly GCF_056859415.1 of Zunongwangia sp. L-65. NCBI lineage: Bacteria > Pseudomonadati > Bacteroidota > Flavobacteriia > Flavobacteriales > Flavobacteriaceae > Zunongwangia > Zunongwangia sp. L-65. The sequence continues at coordinate 35,020 of NZ_JBSXOK010000028.1, read as the reverse complement.
TTATGGCTTCGGCTAAATCGGTTTCCCCTTTAGAACCCCCTCCAGAATTAATCAACCCTATTTTGCCCATATAGCAATTGGCGACTTGTAATCGACAAAGGTCAATGGGATGTTCTGTGGTAAGGGTTTTATACATTTCATCATCATATTTTCCAAATCCTATCTCTTTGAAACCAAAATTATTGGTAGGTAATTTTTGTTTGATGATGTCTGCTTGAATAGTAACACCCAAATGGTTTGCCTGCCCAGTTACATCGGCAGCTGCGTGATAATCTTCCTTGTTGGTTTTAAATGCCTCGTTCCGTGTATAGCACCATAAGATGGTGGCCATTCCCAGATTGTGTGCTTCTTCAAAAGCTTCAGCTATTTCTTTTAGCTGTCTGTTGCTTTCTGCTGAACCAAAATAAATCGTAGCTCCTACGGCAATTGCTCCCATATCCCAGGCATTTTTTACCTTACCAAATAATGTTTGGTCATATTTATTTGGATAGGTAAGTAGCTCGTTATGGTTAATCTTGACGATAAAAGGGATTTTATGGGCATATTTTCGGGCGTTTAATCCTAAAACCCCAAAGGTGGAAGCCACACCATTGCAACCAGCTTCCATAGCAAGTTTTATGATGTTCTCTGGGTCAAAATAATCTGGGTTTTTATAGAATGAAAAGGCCGCGCTATGCTCAATACCTTGGTCAACAGGAAGGATACTTAAATAACCAGTTCCTGCCAGATTTCCGTGATTGTATAATTGGGAAAGGCTACGAAGTACCTGTGAATTTCTGTTGCTATTGCCAAACACCTTGTCTATACTATTTGTGCTTGGTGTTTGTAACTCATCTTTTGTTATTTTTTCACAAACGTGTTCTAAATAGAAGTCTGCTTTTTCTCCTAAAAGTTCTACTATATTCTTGTCTGTTTTCATCTTGATAGTATTTAATGGATTCCTAAACTTTCATTTGTTTTGGCTATGGATTTTGTACCATCTGTTTCAATTCCAGTTAATGCCCTAATAGCATCAATTGTTTCCGGGATTACAATAGCTTGGTTATCGACTACATAGGCATAAAAAAGTTCATCTCCCTGTACTTTGAGCATATCTTCCCACAGCGCAACTTCATACATATCGCCCCAAGGTCTTCCCATATCCAGAAACATTTCTTTAATGGTGTTGTTAGAAACCAAGCCTTGGTCATATCGAATTAGTTTAATACGACTTGAAGTTTTGAAAGCATTTAGCACTTCTTCCTTTGTCGCCTGCTTTTTCAATTTCACATTCCAGTAGTGCATATGGCTCAATGTTTCGGGTACTTTTACCGCTGCGGTGATGACATCCAGTTCTGGGTCAACACTTTTAGCATCTGGACCTTGATGGCTTGGGATATCTTTTTCGGGAACCATCGTATTCATAATACCACCTAAATGACTTTCCCAAGGGTCTGTAGCTCTTCTTAAAAGTGTACCTCTGGCATAATCCAATAAATCGGCTCTTTTTAAAGCGGTCAAGGTTCTTAAAATAGACGTAGTATTACAAGAAACTACTCTTGTCGCATTCAAGTTTAGAGCGGATTTGTAATTATTTTCTGCACTAAAGGAATGCCCTGTGGTTTCGTGTTTTTCGCCACCGTGTAGAATAAATTTGATGTTTTGCTCCTTGTAGATAACGACATTCTGAGCGGCAATTTTTTTGGGTGTACAGTCCACTACAAGGTCTGATTTCTTTAAAAGTTCCTGCATATCGCCTTTTACCGAAATCCCTTCAGATTTCATTTTATCAGCAGCATCTTTAGTTGCTGCATAAATATCATACTCCTTTCTTACGGCATTTTGAATGCGCCAGTCGCTAATGATATCGCAAACTCCCGAAAGCTTCATATCGTTTTGTAAGTTGATGGCATCTGCCACCCTTTTTCCAATGACTCCGTATCCTATAACTGCTACATTTTTCATATAAATTGTTTTTAATTAATTATGTTTTTTTGTTTTTGTCACTTGTATTCTTCATTCCCATCGGCATATTACCTTCATCGTCTGTATGTGAAATCATAAAAAGGCGTTCCGCCACAAGTATTAGAACAATCCCAATTGCCGCGACAATAAGAACCAAAGGATCGTTCAGATATTTTATATAAATAAAGGCCGAGAGTACTGCAACATCCAGTATAATGGCAATCACGGGGATAATTGGTTTAAAATCCACTTCTTTTCTAAGATTGCGGAACAGCCCCCAATGGATAGCGATATCCATAATAAGGTAAAAAATAGCCCCAATGGATGCTATCCTTGTCAAATCGAAAAGCACGGTCAGTAAAATGGCGAGGGAAGACGTGAATACTAGTGCTGGATTTTTTAAGCTACCAAGTTTGGTTAAAGAAGGCACCTGTTTCATATTGCTGAGCATTGCCAACAAGCGTGAAGAGGAAAAGATACTGGCAATGACCCCAGAAACCGTGGCAATAATGGCAATGCCAATGGTAATCCAGGAACCCCATTCCCCAAAAACAGGTTTTGCGGCGGCTGCAAGGGCATAATCTTTAGCTTCGATTATTTCAGGAATGCTTAAACCTCCCGCAACAGCTAATGCCAGGGCTACATATATCAGTGTGCAGATAAGTATGGAAAACACGATAGACCTACCAAGATTTTTATGCGGGTTTTTAATATCGCCCCCTTGGTTCGTGATAGTGGTAAAGCCTTTATAAGCAAGGATAGATAACGCCAAAGCGGCCACAAATCCGAAGCCTTGTGGTAATGTCTCAGTATTTTTGGGAATATAGTTTCCCGTAATATCGGCAAAACCTGAAATTGCAAGGCCGGCAATAGCTAAAATTGCTATTCCCACTACCTTTATAATAGCGGTAAATGTCGCGGTGGCACCAATAACCTTATTGCCCAGGATGTTCACTATATAAGCAACAACAATTAGCCCAACACCCAGGGTAGAGGCATAACCTGCATAGGACTCGGGAAATAGTCTCAACGTATATGCTCCAAAAGTGCCCGCCACCAGACTTTCGGAAACTACCATTGATACGTACATCAGCAAAGAATAAAACCCTGTTGTTGTTCCAGGTCCATAGGATTTGTTAAGGAATTTAACCACACCTCCAGACGATGGAAAAGCATTTGAAAACTTGACATAGGAATATGAGCTAAAACCCACCACAACAGCACCTGCAATAAATGCAATGGGAAATAGATCACCCACCAACTCTGCTATTTGCCCCATAAGGACAAATATGCCAGCACCAATCATTACGCCTGTACCAAGAGATATGGAACCTATTAGGGAAAGCTTATTATTTTTATCTGTGGTGTTTTTCATTTCAAAATTATTTTGTTCTGTTTTTAACCGAAGATTTCGGTTTAAAGTTTCTAATAATCAGGCGGTTGCTCTTTTCATAAGTGAAATAACTTACCGCCCAATTAAAACCAACCATCAATCTATTTCTAAATCCACTTATGGACATCAAGTGAACAACGGACCACAGCAACCAGGCGAAATAGCCTGCAAATTTAAATTTGCCCAAATCGGCAACTGCCTTGCGTTTACCTACGGTTGCTAAGGAACCTTTATCTTTATATTTGAAAGGTTTTATGGATTTGTTATTTATGATATTTAATATCGAATCGCCCAGGTATTTACCTTGTTGAATAGCGGTCTGTGCTACTTGTGGATGTCCTTTTGGGGTTTCTTTGGAAATGAGTGCTGCGATATCACCTATGGCAAAAATATTTTCGTAGCCTTCTACTTTTAAATTGGCATTGGTTTTAATACGGTTGCCTCTGACTACATGTTTTCCATCAATACCATTTGGGAATTGTCCTTTTACGCCAGCCGTCCAGATAAGATTTTTAGCCAAAATGGTCTTACCACTTTTGGTAGTGACTTCGTTGCCGTCATAATTGCTTACAGCTTCATTTAATAATACCTTTACATTCAAATCCTCTAAATATTTGAGGGTTTTCGATGATGCCTTGTCTGACATTGTGCCTAACAACTCATCAATGGCTTCTATTAGATAAATATTCATAATGGAAGAAGGGTACTCTGGGTAATCTTTGGGAAGGATGTATTTGCAAAACTCTGCCAAAGCTCCTGCCATTTCTACGCCTGCTGGACCACCACCTACTATTACAAAATTTGTCAGCGTGTCGCGTTCTTTATCATCACAAGTAATAGCTGCCTGTTCCAAATTTTGCAACATCATATGACGGATGTTGAGGGAATCGCGAATATCCTTCATCCCCAAACTATTTTCGGCCACAGAATCCATCCCGAAGAAATTGGTGGTCGTGCCAGTAGCCAACACTAAATAGTCATAAGAAACACTTCCCTTATTGGTCAATATAGTATTTGAATCAGGTTGAATTTCCTCAACTTCAGCCAAACGAAAGAAAACATTTTTATAGCCATTGATTTGTTTTCTGAATGGAAATACAATACTGTCAGGCTCCAGGGCACTCGTTGCCACTTGATATAATAAAGGCTGAAACTGATGGAAGTTATTTTTATCGAGTAAAACCACTTGAACTTCTTTGTGTTTCAGTTTCTCAACCAATGCCAAACCTGCAAATCCTCCACCAACGATAACCACACGAGGTAATTTAGTATCGGGAAGACATATCTCATCTGTTATCTTACAGGTGGATTCCAACGTAATGCTATGTGTTTGCTTTTCTTTCATTTTTTATTTCTATCTCTTGCAATCAGTACTGAACATTTGGCATTTGTGGTTAAATATTGTGATACTGAGCCCAATACTAAGCGAGAAAAAGCACCGTGACCCTGAGAGCCTACTACAATTAAATCTGCACCCCAATTTTCTGCTTTTTCATTAATAGTACTTTTGGGCAGTCCGCTAACAACACTTGTGGTTATGGTAAGTGCCTTGTTTTCGGCCTTGATTTTATCGAAAGCTTCTGAAACGATTTTGTTTCCCAATTTTTGAGCGTTACTTCTAATTTCTTCTATGTAATTTCCTATCTTGCCGCCCATAGTATGCAATCCCAGACCGGTTGTTTTAGGAAGTTCATAAACATTTATAATATGAATTTCACTATTTGAGGATAGGGTCATTTTTATAAGTTCGTGAATGGCTACTTTACTGAAATCTGAACCATCTATGGCCAATAATATTTTCATAATTTGAATGTTTTAGTTGGTTGACATTTCTTTCGATTTTATAAGTTTTCTCCAATACAAGTGTTCATATAATCCAGACCAATACATACCAAAGGTGAAAGCGAACAGTAACTCTTCAATTGGGATTCCCAAAACAAGAATATGGGTCAGGTTGTCTAGATTCCAGTACAGCTCCACATATTGCGGATAAAACGGAAGGATGCTTCCGAAATAAATGAAGTACAGTATGGTAAACAAGATTCCTCCAACCCATATCTTTCCTTTTAAATCTGGGCGACAGTACAATGTTGCTAAACCACCTAAGAACATTGCTATGGTGCCACAATAAATATGGTTTAACGATGTAAATAGTGCTAATATTAAAAATACTATAGCTGGCACAAATAAGCTGTATTTATGTAAACGATGTCTTCTGTGGTTTCGCTCTGTATGATTTATTTGAACGAGGGTTTGTTTAAAAATAAGATTGTATAGTACCACACCGATACCTCCGATTGCAAAAGAAAAAATCAGACTTTCGATATCAAACCTTGTTTTTTCAGCCAAATCAAAAAGCGAAGGTGGCATCCAATATTCTGGTACAAACAAGGGTTCTGTTAAACCAAAGGGCATAGTAATAAGACTCATTTTGAGCATTTCTTTTCTATACCCCTTTTTTGACAAATAGATTATTGCCCAAAGAGCAAGAATTATAAGAGACCATATGAACCAGACATATTGCATAAATTTTATTTTACTCTCTTATTTTTTGACTTTTATTTGCGCATTATAAAAAGCCGCAATACAGGCACCTATTAGCCATCCTAAAATGAATATCTGTACTATTCCCAAACCAGCTTCCCATAGTGGCACATCCATCCTGATAATGCTTGTGGTATCTAAACCGTGCAATAGGCTGTTGAAAAAATCGATAGTGGCTTCTCGACCTGCTGTTGACATAACTATCATACAGCCTAAGTAAATTAGTGCCGCCGTAAGACCGAAAGCAAATCCGAGTTTTTTTACGTTTAATCGATACATAATTTTAAAGTTTTGAGTTAGTTGTCTGATTTTAATATCTTTTTTGATTCCTCAAATTCTTCCTTGGATATTTCGCCTTTTGCAAAGCGGTTTTTAAGAATATCCAGTGGACTGTCTTTTTTTGCTTTTTGATATGGGATATCTGCTGGAATGAAAAATATCCAAGCAAGTAAAACGACCCATATAACCCACCATATTAGGTGCATTCCTCCAAAACTTCCATCGTAGTAGTGCATAATTTTTAGATTTAAATTGTTATTGTTCCATTTCAGTTATTGTATATCCACTAAGGGCATTGAGCTGATTTTGTAACTCATCTACCGAAAGAGCTTCTTTCATTGTGATAAGTGTAGCTCCTTTTGGTGCCAGAAAAATCTCTACTTTTTCGATGTTGGGATGTTCTTCCAAGGTCTTCTTGACTCTTGACACACATCCACCACAACTAATTCCGTTTATTTGATATTTTTGTGTCATTGTGTTTCGATTTTAATGATGTTGATGCCCTTTATGCTTTTCTATTGGCTTCTCTGTTGATTCATTTTGACTATTGTGTTTATGACCACCGTGCCCGTGTGAACCGTGAGGCATAAATAGGTGACAGCCAAACATTAAAATGATGAAAATAAAGAGCGATGTTCCGCTTCCTATACCCAGAGTTGGTGCTAAAAAGATGAACAACAGTGGTAGCCCACAGCCGATGACCATCCATATCCAGTGATTTTTTTTCATTGGTTTTACATTTAGAGGTTAACAATCAGTGATGCTCGGTATGGTCCTCTTTGGCCGGTGTATCCATATTGTCCATCTTATCCATTCCCTTCATATCCATTCCTTTTTCGGCCATCATTTTTTTGCAGGATTTCATGCAGTCTTCACTCATCATCCCGTTTTCATACATCATTTGCATCATTGAGTTCATTGTTTCCGAGCTTTTCATCATTCCGCTCATCATTTCGTGCATCATAGGCTTATTGCCCATCATGTTTTTCATCATCATACCGTCTTCCATCATCATTTGCATTCCTTCGCCCTGCATCATAGCGTCCATCATGTTCTTGTTGCCCTGCATCATTTGCATTGCTTGTGGGTTGTTGTGCATATTTTCCATAAACTCCGTCATATAATCGTCATTCTGGGCAATATCATTGAAGACTTCTGTGCGGGTTTCTGGGTTTTCCAGTACTGCTTGAGGGTTTGTTTCTTGTGTGCAACTGTTCAAACTTACAAGCCCAATCATCGATAAAATAATTGTAAGTGCTTTCATAGGTGTTTGTTTTGAATTAATACTATAAAATTATTGGTTTTGTACTATCTTGTTGTACATAACTTTCGCTATGATCTATATAATTTCATCGTAAAAATTTCGTTTCCAGTCTTCTGCATTTTTATAATCGGTCATACTTACTCCTATAACGTCCTTAAACTGTCTAGACAAATGGTTGACACTGCTGTAGTCCAATAGGTACCCTATATCTGAAAAGGAATGTTGTTTAAGCTGAATGAGCTCTTTAACTTTTTCAATCTTTAATTTGATAAAGTATTTTTCAATAGTGGTTTGTTCCTGGGCAGAAAACAATCTGCTCAATGTTTTGTAATCACGATGAAGACCTGATGACAATAATTCAGATGTTTTTACCTTAATATGTAGCGGTAGCTCTTGCAATTGTTCTATTAGAATAATCTTGATTCTTTCTGTGAGCATTTCTTCTTCTTTTTGTACAATTTCAAAATCATTAGCGTGAAGCACAGTTGTAACAGCTTCGACAATTTCATTGCTGGTTTTTTTTGGTGCTTCTACCAATAATCTTCCTAATTCTAATGAAAGCACAGTAACTCCCAATTCTTGTAGTTCTTGCTTAATAACTTTTAAGCAGCGGCTACAGACCATATTCTTAATCCAAAATTCTTTTGGTTTGTTCATAGTATATAATGTATTGTCAATGAGTTTAGCTCAATGGTCTGATAGGTTTAGCCTAACAGGATTAATATTGTGTAGCGTTGTTGAGAATAGGGTACAACAAATGTTAGCCAGAAGTGAAATATTGGCTATAGAGGCAATGCAGATTAATTTTAACCTGCGAAGTAGAAAATCAAATTAAAAAGGACTCGTTGAGGATTACAAGGTCTGTGGATAGCAAAGGTGGCCTATAAGCCTTAAAAGAAACTGTGTTTTTCTCTAAACCTTCAAAAAGGTTGATATAAGAATAGACGAAGTTGTTTAAGAAAACTAAAGTTTCAATCTCTGAAATTGTATTGGCCTTCTTGAAGGTGTCATCTCCTTCTTTCAAGATGGTCTTATTATCGCAACAGTCTTTCTCTTGTATTGTAGTACATTGCTTGGAATTATTATCTTTTTTCTGTGCAGTCTCCATACAAGATTCTGCTTTACTAAAAAAAGCCAAATCCACCATTTTATTACAGCAAAAGTGCATATTTACCGTAAAGGATGTGGTGGAAAACAGTATAAAAACTGCTAAAAAGAAGGACAGTATTTTAGTGAAAAAAGATTTCACACTATAAAATTAATAAATTTTGATTAACATTAAAGGATTTTGGAAAATAAAATTCAACTGTTCAATTATTTTATTATCAGTTTTTTACAAAAAAACAACAAAATTAATCAGTACAAATATAATTCTAAAAGTTCAACAGAACTATGATTTATATCATATAAAGGAAGCTGCAAAAGAATTTTATTTGCAAATAATATTTAAGCGGTTTCGTGCAAAATAAACATTGATAAATCAAAAAAAAATTGTTAAATAAACAAATTGAGATAAATTTTTTATAAATTTGCAACATTAATGAAAAAAGTTTTTCATAAAATATCATCCGTTTGTTTGGCACTTATCGTGCTGTTGTCAACAGTTTCTTTTACTATTGATAGTCATTACTGTGGCGATACTTTAGTGGATTCTTCTTTATTTGGGCACGTTGAAACTTGCGGAATGGATAAACAACTATCCAGAAATGATTGTCAAAGTGAAGTTCAGGATGATTCCTGCTGTTCAGATAAGCAATTAGTTGTTGAAGGTCAGGACGACCTGAAGATGTCTTTTAACACCTTAAATTTTGAGCAACAAGTCTTTGTTGTCTCTTTTGTACATTCTTATATCAATCTCTTTGAGACTCTTGATTCACACATTGTTCCATTTAGAGATTATACACCTCCTTATCTTGTAAGGAACGTACAAAAACTACACGAAACTTATTTAATTTGATTTTAAACAGTTTCCGATAATTATCGGAAAGATTTGCTCTATGGTTACTTCCATCTTGGGCTTACTTTGTTGTGTTTAATTTTCTGATATTATCAGAAAGTTATTCAATGTATAACTGTTTAATTATCAATAAAGATGCTAAATAAATGCATAAAATTTCTTATAGAAAACAAACTAGTAGCCGTTCTACTACTTGCACTTTTTATTGCTTGGGGAGTCGTAAACGCCCCGTTTGAATGGAATACAGGCTCACTTCCTCGAGACCCTGTTGCCGTAGATGCCATACCAGATATTGGCGAAAACCAACAAATTGTATTTACTAAATGGGATGGTCGTTCCCCTCAAGATATTGAGGATCAAATTACTTATCCTCTAACCACATCGCTTCTTGGTATTCCAGGGGTTAAAACAATACGTAGTTCATCTATGTTCGGGTTTTCGAGCATTTATATCATTTTCGAAGAAGATATTGAATTTTATTGGAGCAGAAGCCGAATACTTGAAAAATTAAACTCATTACCAGCCGGACTTCTACCAGAAGGCGTTAATCCAGCTTTAGGTCCCGATGCCACAGGATTAGGGCAAATATATTGGTACACCCTTGAGGGACGTGATAAAGATGGTAATGTTACAGGTGGATGGGATTTACAAGAATTAAGAAGCATTCAAGACTTCTACGTGAAATATGCGTTGTCATCTGCGAGTGGCGTTTCAGAAGTGGCTTCCATCGGCGGATATGTTTTGGAATATCAAGTGGATGTTAATCCCGAATTAATGCGGCAATACAACATAGGCTTGAGTGAGGTTGTAAAAGCAGTAAAACAAAGCAACAAAGATGTTGGTGCACAAACGCTTGAAATCAACCAAGCTGAATATCTAATCCGGGGTTTAGGATATGTTAAGTCTATTTCAGACCTAGAGAATGCAGTAGTTACTTCAGAAGATTTTACCTCTATACGCTTAAAGGATATTGCCAATGTCTCTCACGGACCTGCAACAAGAAGAGGGCTTTTAGATAAAGAAGGTGCTGAAGTTGTAGGTGGTGTTGTAGTAGCCCGCTACGGCGCTAACCCTATGGCGGTTATTAATAATGTTAAGGAGAAAATAAATGAACTAAGTTCAGGCTTACCTTCTAAAACTCTGAGCGATGGAAGGACATCGCAGTTGACCATTGTTCCTTTTTATGATAGAACCGAACTCATACAGGAAACATTAGGAACACTTGATGAAGCATTGACTCTAGAAATTTTGATAACCATTTTCGTAATTATCATTATGGTATTCAACCTCAGAGCTTCTGTATTGATTTCAGGACTATTACCTGTGGCGGTATTGATGGTTTTTATATCAATGAAGTTGTTTAATGTAGATGCCAATATTGTCGCCTTATCTGGTATTGCCATCGCCATTGGTACAATGGTAGATGTGGGAGTTATTCTATCTGAAAATGTACTGCGTCATATAGATGAAAATGACCAGAACCTACCAATGAATACAGTTGTATATAATGCCACAGCCGAGGTCTCTGGCGCTATTCTAACTGCTGTTATGACCACAATAATAAGTTTTATTCCTGTATTCACTATGATAGGAGCTGAAGGTAAGTTATTTAGACCTTTGGCCTTCACAAAAACAGCGGCACTCACAGCATCTCTTATAGTGGCATTATTTCTTATACCACCTTTTGCAGCCTATTTTTTCAGAAAGCGTAATGTAAAAATTTCTTTTAGATACATTCTCAATATTGCTTTAGTAATAATTGGTCTGTTAGCAGTAATTTTTGGACATACCCTTGGGCTTATACTGGTTGCATATGGTATCGTTGGTTTACTGTCTATTAAAGAAAAAATATCGGCAGATAGAGCTAATATCATCAACATATTTATTTCAGCCTTTGCCATTGTATTCTTGTTGGCGGAATATTGGAGACCATTGGGTGTAGATAGAAGCATTTTCTGGAACTTAATATTTGTAGGCCTGATATGCTTTGGCCTGTTGGGTATATTTACGCTATTTAGGAGCTATTATGTGCGCATATTAAATTGGGCGTTACGCAATAAACTCTTGTTTCTAGCCATACCCACTGCTATTGTCATCTTCGGTGTTATGATAATGCGGAATACGGGTAAGGAATTTATGCCATCACTTAATGAAGGTTCTTTCCTCTTAATGCCAACTTCTATGCCTCACGCTGGGGTTGAGGAGAACAAGCGTGTTTTACAACAATTGGATATGGCCGTTGCTAGCATCCCAGAGATTGAAACGGTGGTTGGTAAATCAGGACGCACAGAATCGGCTTTAGACCCAGCACCGTTGTCAATGTATGAAAATGTAATTCAGTACAAGTCTGAATACATTTTAAATGATAAAAGAGAAAGACAACGATTTAAAGTTAATGAAGATGGTCTCTTTATGTTAAAGGATGGTAGCTTGGTTACAAATCCAAATGTTGAATTGGAAGTAGACGAAGGCAAGTATGATGCCACCTTATTAAAAGACCCTTTTAACATTACTGATAGACAACTTATACCAGACGACGATGGTGAGTATTATAGAAACTGGCGACCAGAAATTGAATCGCCCGATGATATTTGGAAAGAGATTGTAAAGGTAACTAAACTTCCCGGAGTTACTTCAGCACCTAAATTACAACCTATTGAAACCCGATTGGTAATGCTTCAAACGGGTATGCGAGCACCAATGGGTATCAAAGTGAAAGGGCAAGATTTAAATGAGATAGAAGCCTTTGGAGTGCAATTGGAGGATATATTAAAACAAGCCGACGGTGTTAAGGATGAAGCCGTTTTTGCAGACCGAATAGTTGGTAAACCTTACCTTTTATTGGATATCGATAGAGACAAGCTTGCTCGTTATGGTATTTCCATACAGCAGGTACAGCAAGTGATACAAGTGTCTATAGGTGGTATGGTGCTTACACAAACTGTTGAAGGCAGGGAGCGATATGGAATACGCGTACGTTATCCAAGAGAGCTACGTGCAAATCCAAATGATTTAAAAGATATTTATGTTCCGGTAGAAAAGGGCAACCCAGTACCCATAAGTGAATTGGTTACCATTCGTTATGAGCAAGGACCACAAATCATAAAAAGTGAGGATACTTTTTTAGTAGGTTACGTGCTCTTTGATAAGTTGGATGGTTATGCCGAGGTAGATGTGGTAGAAAACGCCCAAGCACTCATACAAGAGAAGATTGATAATGGACAGCTTGTTGTGCCAAAAGGAATTAACTATCAATTTACAGGAACCTATGAGAACCAATTAAGGGCCGAAAAAACACTTGGTGTAGTTGTGCCACTCGCATTGCTAATTATATTTCTCATTCTTTATTTCCAGTTCCGTTCTGTTGCAACATCCCTTATGGTTTTTACAGGTATTGCCGTGGCTTTTGCAGGAGGCTTTCTAATGATTTGGTTTTATGGACAGGATTGGTTTTTGAACTTTAGCTTCTTTGGTGAAAACCTACGAGACCTGTTCCAAATGCACACTATAAACTTGAGTGTTGCCGTTTGGGTTGGGTTTATTGCATTGTTTGGTATTGCTACAGACGACGGAGTGGTAATGGCAACCTACCTCACACAGACCTTTGATAAAAACAAGCCTAAAGACAGAAAAGGAATAAGAGCGTCAGTAATTGAGGCTGGAGAAAAGCGTATCCGTCCTTGTTTGATGACGACGGCAACAACCATTCTTGCCTTGTTACCAGTACTCACTTCAACAGGTAGAGGAAGTGATATAATGATACCAATGGCTATTCCAAGTTTCGGAGGTATGTTAATTGCACTAATAACCTTATTTGTTGTACCGGTATTATTTAGTTTGAAACACGAACTTCAATTAAAAAAAGCTACAAAATGAGAAATATAATTCTATTGGGAATTGTCTTTTTCGCTTTCGCGAAGATTAATGCACAACAATTAGCCTCTTACATTCAGGAAGCTCAAGATAACAATCCCGAGATTCAAGCTTTTGAATTACGCTACAACATAGCAGAAGAAAAAGTTAATGAAGCTAATACCTTGCCAGATACACAAATTAGTGCTGGCTATTTTATAAGTGAACCCGAAACCCGTACAGGAGCGCAACGCGCACGTTTCTCTGTCAAGCAAATGTTACCTTGGTTTGGAACTATTTCGGCAAGGGAAAATTACGCAAGCTCAATAGCGGAAACTCAATATGTAGATATTGTCATTATGAAGCGCAAATTGGCACTTTCAGTTTCTCAATCCTATTATAAACTATATGCTATTAGAGCAAAACAATTGGTTCTTGAGAAAAATATCGACCTTTTAGAAACCTATGAACGTTTAGCATTAACATCGGTAGAAGTTGATAAGGCATCAGCTGTTGATGTACTTCGTCTTCAAATTAGGCAAAATGAACTTGTACAACAAAAAGAAGTTTTAGAGCAGGATTACCTTGCTGAACAAGCCACCTTCAATAATCTATTAAATCGTGATGGGACTATTGCCGTAACCGTGGTTGAGGATATGTTTATTCCAGATGAGGACGCATTAATCTTGACGGAAAATCTTCAGTTAAATCCTGAACTCATTAAATATGATAAGCTTTATGAGTCCGTTGAGCAATCAGAGTTGTTGAATCAAAAACAGAGCTCGCCCAATATAGGTTTTGGGCTAGATTATGTACCAGTTTCTGAGCGTCCTGATATGAATTTTACCGACAACGGAAAGGACATCATAATGCCAATGGTGTCTATCTCAATTCCAATTTTTAACAACAAATACAAATCAGTAACAAAACAGAATCAGTTAAAGCAGTTACAGATACAGTCCCAAAAAGAAGATAGATTAAATAAACTGGAAACCCTATTAGCAGATGCAAAGTACAACCGAGAAAATGCGAGAATAAAATTCAATATTCAATCGGACAATCTAAAACAAGCAAATGATGCTGAAGAAATCTTGATAAAGAATTATGAAACAGGCACTATTGATTTTAACGATGTACTGGATGTTCAAGAGTTGCAGCTCAAATTTCAGTTAAATCAAGTGGAATCGATACAGAAGTATTACACACAATCTGCAATTGTTAATTACCTAATCAACTAACCGGATGGAAAAGAAATTATTTATAAAAAATATGGTGTGTAATCGCTGTATTAAAACAATCCAGAGTGATGTTGAAACATTAGGGATTCACTTAAAGCATATTGAATTGGGTTCTATTATTTACGAAGAGAAATCTATAGATGATTTTGAAAATATAAAAAATGTTTTAGAAAACAATGGTTTCGAAATTTTACTGGCGCAAGACCAGCAATTAGTAGAGCAAGTTAAAATTGAACTTATTAAATTATTACAAAAATTACCACTTCAATTAAATAAAACGCTGTCCAAGCATTTGGAAAGTAAATTAAACCTTGAGTACTCAAAAATCAGTAAAATATTTTCTGTTACGGAGCATATTACCATAGAAAAATACTTTATAAAACTCAAGATAGAAAGAGTGAAAGAGCTGATTCAATTACAAGAGGGTAATTTTACGGAGATAAGTCAGCTGCTTGATTACAGTAATGTAAATCATTTAAGTAGGCTGTTTAAAAGTGAAACTGGTATGAGTCTGACTAATTATAAGAATAATCAAAAAAGTATTAGAAACCCTTTAGATCAAATAAGGTAGATAACAACCATAATTATGACACAAACTTCTCATAATCAATATTAATTTTAAAAAAAGTAATCTTATGAAAAAAATAAGCTATGCATTTATTCTTTTGTTACTGTGTACCTATACAGCATCTGCACAGTCCGTGGAAGGTAATGTCGATAATCTACCCGTTCACGAATACACGTTGACCCTAAAGGAAGAAATGGTTAATAAAGCCGGTAAAGAAGTAAAAGGGATGACCGTCAACGGAGGTATTCCAGGGCCAACGCTCGAATTTACCGAAGGGGAGTACGCAGTAATCTATGTAAAAAATGAAATGAGCGTGGAGACATCCATCCATTGGCACGGCTTGTTGTTGCCCAATTTTTATGATGGGGTACCCTACCTTTCTACACCGCCCATAGAACCCGGTAAAACACTAAAATATGAATTCGCAATAAAGCAAAACGGCACCTATTGGTACCATTCCCATACAATGTTGCAGGAACAGAGCGGTGTTTACGGCTCAATTGTAATACAGCCCAAAGAAAAAACCTTGGAGTATGATAAAGAGCAGGTTTTGGTACTATCTGACTGGACCAACGAAAAACCGCGGGATGTACTTCGGTTTTTAAAGCGAGGTACAGAATGGTACAATATAAGAAAAGGAACAGCTACGCCGCTTAACCAAGTAATTGCAAGGGGCGCATTTGGGGCGCAATTAAATTTTTGGAGACAGCGTATGGAAAGTGCAGATGTGGCAGATGTGTATTACCCAGCGTTCTTAATTAATGGAGAAGAAAAAGTGGAGTACCCCGAGTTTAAACCTGGCGAAAAAGTGCGCCTTCGCATTATAGACGGCTCTGCTTCTACTTCGTTCTGGATGGCCTTTGGCGGCCCTGACCCTTTGCTTGTCTCGGCAGACGGTAAAGATGTAGTACCGGTTAAGCATAACAAGACATTTATAGGGGTCGCTGAAACCTATGATTTTATCGTAACCATACCGGAGAACGGCAAACTGGAATATAAAATTATGGCCCAAGACGGCTCTGGTACCGCAACGGCATACCTAGGCCAAGGACCTATTGTTGCTGCACCCGATGTATCCAAACCTGATAAAATAGGGATGATGCAACAAATGGCCAAAATGAAAATGAAAATGGGTGCACCCGCTTTAAAGTTCCGACCAGGCAAAGATGAGCGTTACGAGATGAAAGAAAAATGGGGAATGCAGATGGAAGGAATGAAAGATATGGATATGGGTACAATGAATATGGACAAGTCCAATATGAAGGGTATGGAAATGAAGAAGCATAAAATGGACGAAATGCAAATGGATATGAAAAAGGATTCAATGCAGATGGACCATTCCAAAATGGCAGGGATGGACACAAAAATGGATACCAAAATGAAAAAGGCCTCTCAAATGGATGATATGAAAATGGACGAAGCAGATGGAATGCAGGGAATGAATATGTTTTCAGAGTATAACTATGACTACTTGAAATCGCCGGAGAAGACCAATTATGACCCAGATGTTCCTGTAACGGATATCCTATTAAACCTTACCGGGAATATGCAGCGCTATATCTGGAGTTTGAATGGGGTTCCTCTATCTGAAGCAGATAAAATAAAAATCAAGGGAGACGAAGTAACTAGGATTACCTTCAATAACCTGACTATGATGCACCACCCAATGCACCTACACGGTCATTTTTTTAGGGTCATTAACGAAAATGGGGAATACTCACCCTTAAAACACACAGTCAATGTTCCACCAATGAAACAAGTTACCATTGAATTTTATGGTGATGAATATGGCGATTGGTTTTTCCATTGTCATATTCTATACCATATGATGGGAGGTATGGCGCGTATTGTAAGTTATGATACCCCTAGGGATCCAAGGTTGAAGGAATATCCCGTATCTAAACTTATTGACGAGACCGACCAGTTCTATTCCTACGGAATGATAGATGCCGCATCACATATGACCACTTTGAACCTTATATCTTCAAATATCCGAAACCAATTCAGTTTGAGGGGCGAATATGGTTGGAACAGGAATATGGAGGTTGAAGCTGCCTACGATAGATACCTCTATGATTATCTAACCGTTTTTGGCGGTGTAAATGTCGAGAACGAAATGGAGGATAGCCTTGAAGAAATAACAACAACAGCTATAGCAGGGATACGATACCTTACGCCCTACTTATTTACGTTGGATGTGAGGATGGATAGTAAGCTACGCCCGCAGATTAGCTTAAGCCGTGCTATTACCATTTTCCCTAGAACTATTGTTTTTGGGATGTACGAGTACCAAGCAGATTTTGGGTGGGTAGATGACCTGCCTCAAGGAGATAATTTCAAAAAAGAGATTACTTGGAGTACGGGTGTTGAATATCTTTTATCCAAAAATTTCTCATTGATGGGAAGTTATGATAACCGTTTTGGTGCAGGTGGAGGATTATCACTAAGATTTTAATGACTAAAAAATAAAACGATGGACTACAATTGGGATTTCTTAACCATTTTCGGTGTTATTATTCTAGGTGTTTTCATCTATGCAGGAGGAAAGAAAATAAAGCGGACTAAAAGTTCAAAGGCTATGGATGTCCTTGATGAAAGGTACGCTAAAGGAGAGATAACCAAAGAGGAGTATGAAGAAATTAAGCAGGCTATAGGCTCAAAGAAATAAAAAAAAGAAGCAATCCAAAAATCTGTTAGACATAGCACTATGTAAAAAAAAATTAAGCTGTGTAAACAGGTATAACAATAAATTAAAATCAAATATTAACTATTAAAATCGAAATTAAAATGAAAAAATTAAAAATGACCGTCGGTATTTTAGTAATGACCTTAACCCTTACGGCTATATCCTGTAAGGACGGAAAAAAAGATGAACCAGCTGCACCTATGAGCAATGAGATGTACCAAGAGTCTATGGATGACAAAGATGATATGGCAATGAGTGACAACCAAGACGCAAAAGCAGAAGCAATCCTGAAAGATTATTTCAACTTGAAAGATGCACTTGTAGGCGATGACAATGATAAGGCAAAAGAATTGGGAGCAACGCTTGCAAGTACTTTTGGAAATTTTGATGCATCCAGCTATTCAGATAGTGAGCAACAGGAACTCAAGGATATTATGGAAGATGCCACAGAACACGCAGAACATATTTCAGAAAGTGATATAGCACACCAGCGAGAACATTTTAAAATCATAAGTAAGGATGTAACAGATATGGTTGCTATAACCGGTACAGAAAACACCTTGTATCAACTATTCTGCCCAATGTATGATGGAGGTAGTAATTGGTTAAGTATGAGCAAGGACGTTAAGAATCCTTATTATGGAAGTAAAATGTTGACCTGTGGTGAAATGCAAAAGGAAATCAATTAAATGAAAATTGTAAAAATCATAGCAATAATAGCACTGGTAGGGTTTGTGGGGATTCAATTTATTCCCACGGAACGCAATCAAAGTTATACGGTTCCCGAAACTGATTTTATGTTGGTACATAATGTTCCTGAAACTATTCAGAAAAAATTACAGGTATCCTGCTATGATTGTCACAGTAACAATACGCAATATCCTTGGTATAATAAGATTCAACCCGCTGCTTGGTTTTTGGAAGACCACATTAAAGAAGGCAAGGCCGAACTTAATTTTAACGAATGGGATTCGCTTTCAAGCCGAAGAAAATCAAGTAAACTTCGATCAATTATCAAACAGATAGAAAGCGGAGAAATGCCTTTGGATTCTTACACTTTGATACATAAAGATGCTAAGTTTTCTGAAGCGGAGGCAGAAGAATTAATCAATTTTATCACACAATTAAAAGATAGTTTATAAACAATAATTTAAAAATAATAAAAATGAAAAATTTAAAAATGAGTATAGCAGTAATGCTATTGTTAGCAGTTTCTTTTACCAACGCCCAGGAAAAAGAAAAAATGAACCACAAGCACGGTGAAATGGAAATGGATCATAGTAAAATGAAAATGGACAAAATGAATCCAGCGGCAGAAACGGTTCTTGCCGATTATTTTATGTTGAAAGATGCTTTGGTAGGCGATGACACCAAGAAAGCGGCACAATCAGGTTCTAAATTGGTAGCCTCTCTTAAAAAATTCGATAAGAGTAGTTACTCAAAAGAACAACAAAAAGAGCTGGCCGATATCATAGAAGATGCTACCGAGCACGCAGAACATATTTCTGAAAGTGCGATAGACCACCAACGCGAGCACTTTAAAACGTTAAGTAAGGATATTACTGATATGGTAGCTATTACGGGTACAAAAAGCACGTTATATGAACAATTTTGCCCAATGTACGATAAAGGAAGTGCTTGGTTAAGTACAAGTAATGAAGTAAAAAACCCCTACTATGGCAGCAAAATGCTTAAATGTGGGAAAGTTCAAAAGACAATTCAATAGATAATCTATCTCAAGCAATCTACCTATCGTGATGGTTTATTAGTTAACAGAGGATAGAAGATACTAGGTTGTCAGGATAGTTAAAAAGTCCTGTCGTGGGAAGGAAAATGTTGATGGTTAGTGTTAATTCCTTCCCGTGTCAGGCACAAGATAATAGAAAAAGAAAGATTGATTTGGTTAATAGCAGCCTGTTAAGAAAGGAGAGGGATTAAATCCCCCTAGAATTATAGTATCCCTCTTCCTTTATCGGGCAAAATACAAACTTTTGAAAAGGAGAAATTCTTTTAGAAGTACTTGATTATGGGAGTGAAACCTGTTTTTTGATTGATGGATAGAGTTTAACTCTCATTTTCAAGTATTAATAGTTGGAATTTGCAGTGAGAATTAGAATTTAAAACGATGAAAGACTGTTGTAAAGACGGATGCCACCACAAAGCAGAAAAATCTGCTGTTAGAAGATGGTTTAATTACATACTGTATACAATACTGATTGTAATAATTGGTGGTGCGTTGGCACTTCAGCTATTTGATTAGAACACAATGAATATGGACGATATAACCAACATACCTAAAGACACGGGGTTTTACGAACAGCTCTTTAAAAAAGTATTGTTCACTGCTGGTGTAGTTACGCTTTTGTCCTTAAGTTATGTATTATGGGTTAATGAAAACCCCGACAGCTTGTTTCTACCAGTATTAGTAGTTGGGTTAGCCTTGGCCAAAACGATATTCATTGTTAGGCTCACTTTTATACAATTAAGTAAAATAATAGGCGAAAGCCATCAACTCACACACGTTCTTACATTGTTCGCCGTATTAATTGTCTTGATTATCGTTTCCTTTTCGGCAGATTATCTGGCGTTGTACGTATTGAATTCAGAAAATTTTAAGTCTGCAACATCACTTGAAGGTTCATTTTTTAAAGAGTTTTTTGAGTTTACATATTTCAGCCTAATCACTTTTTCATCTGTTGGTTTTGGAGATATAGTGCCATTAACAATTCCTGGTAAACTCTTGGTAATTATGGAGGTTTTCTTGAGCTTTTTGGTTTTGGTTTTTGGTATTGCCAACATTAATAGAATACACGTCAATAAATAATCACAAAAACTTTGAAAATGAAAACACTTAAACTAGCAACAACCTTAATACTACTTCTGTTTACCACTGGCCAAATCTTTAGCCAAAATGCAGGGAGTACAACAGATAAAGAAGCTGTTCTAAAAATAATGAAATCGTACAAAGATGCATTGCAAAATCTCACTACCAAAGGCACATTTGAGTTGTTTGCAAAAGATTCCGAGGTATATGAATCAGGCGGTATTGAGGGTACCTATGAGCATTACATAGAACACCATCTAGGTCAAGAACTGGGGCACTTTAAAAGTTTTACTTTTTCAGATTATAAAATCGATGTGAAAGTAGATGCACCCTACGCATTTACTACAGAAACCTATGTTTACACCATCGTATTAAATCCAGACGAAACAGGTAAGTCCCGAACTATTAAGAAAAAAGGAGTAGCAACCTCAATTCTAAAGAAAATAGATGGCCAATGGAAAATTATTAAAACACATTCTTCATCAAGAAACAAAAAGTAGTTGTTAATGGTAGGTAGAAAAACAGCACTAAAAATTAGAAAGGCACATAGATATTTAGGTCTTTTTATTGGGATTCAATTCCTAATGTGGACGATTAGTGGTCTGTATTTTAGTTGGACAGATATTGATGATATCCACGGAGACCAGTTTAAGAAAGAGAAACCTAAACAAACATCCTTCAATAACCTGTTAGGTACTGCTCAACTAAACTTAGAGAGACCAATTCAAAACTTAGAACTGTTGGAAATAGCTGGCGAACCTTATTATTGGATAAATGAAGAATACTTGTACAATGCGGTTTCAGGCATTAAAAAGAACGGGATTACTGAGCAAGAAGCAATTAAAGTGGCTGAGCGCTATATGTTGTCAGATTTAAAAATAGATAAAATACAAAGAATTGAATCAGTAAGCGACCACCACGAATACAGGGGAAGACCTCTGCCAGCTTATGAGATTTCATATAAAACTAATGAAAATCTTAAAGCTTATGTGGCCATTGAAAATGGAGCGTTTCAAACAGTTCGCCACCGAGATTGGCGTTGGTTCGATTTTTTATGGATGACACATACTATGGATTATCAAGGACGAGATAATTTTAATACCATTGTTTTAAGAGTATTCTCATTGTTGGGATTAATAACCGTATTGAGTGGTTTTTTACTTTGGTATACATCATCACCTACAATTAGAAAAATAAATAAGAGAACAAAAAAGTAATATTATGAATAAAAACATTATTTACATAAGTGTTGCGGTAATTGTTGGCCTGTTTGGTGGCTATCTAATTTTCGGTAGAGGTTCTGCTGATACAGCAACAAACACAGTTATGGATGGTCACAACCACTCAGAGGAAATCGCTACTAACCAAATGTGGACTTGTTCGATGCACCCACAGATTATGCAACCGGAACCAGGAGATTGCCCTATTTGCGGAATGGATTTAATACCAGCAGAAGCAGGCGCAGATGGTCTCAATGCTAATGAGATTAAAATGACAGAAAATGCTATGGCTTTGGCTAATATTCAAACCT
Organism: Zunongwangia sp. L-65; assembly: GCF_056859415.1. Classification (NCBI taxonomy): domain Bacteria; kingdom Pseudomonadati; phylum Bacteroidota; class Flavobacteriia; order Flavobacteriales; family Flavobacteriaceae; genus Zunongwangia; species Zunongwangia sp. L-65. Next base: position 12,940 of record NZ_JBSXOK010000028.1, on the reverse strand, counting down.
CAGTTGTAGGGCAGGGACAAATGGGTGATAACTCATTAAAGCTATCGGGTAAGATTAGGCCCAATGAAGAATCTAATGCGGTACAAGTTACCTACTTTGGTGGTAGAATAGAGCAATTATACGTTAATTCTACAGGAGAACGTGTAGGTGCAGGACAACGTTTGGCTACTATCTATTCACCAGAATTAGTTGCTGCACAACAAGAACTACTAACGGCGTCCTCACTTAAAGAATCACAACCAGAACTTTATAAGGCCGTAAGAAATAAACTTAAACTATGGAAACTTTCAGAGAAACAGATTAACGCTATTGAATCTGCTGGAAAAGTGCAAGAATATTTCCCTGTATTTGCTACTGTTTCAGGTACGGTAACTCATAAAATGGTTGAAGAAGGTGACTACGTTAAGCAAGGACAACCTTTATATAAGATAGCAAATTTTAACACCGTTTGGGCGGAGTTTGATGTTTACGAAAATCAAATAGCATTATTAAAAGAAGGTCAAACCATTAAAATAACGACAAATGCCTACCGTAATGAAGTTTTTGATGCTAAAATTTCATTTATAGACCCATTGCTCAATTCTGCAACCAGAACAATAGTGGTAAGAGCAGTACTAAATAATAAGAAGGATAAGTTTAAACCTGGAATGTTTGTTGAAGGTACGATTGAAGGCATTCAATCGGGTTCTAAAAGTGCAGTAACCGTTCCTGCTACCGCTGTTTTGTGGACAGGAAAACGGTCTGTAGTTTATGTTAAAACAAAACCGAACGAACCTGTCTTTGAAATGAGAGAAGTTTTATTGGGTAATACCAATGGTGAGAGTTATACCATTCTTGAGGGACTTGCAAATGGTGATGAAGTAGTGACAAATGGAACATTCACTGTAGATGCAGCAGCACAATTGCAAGGCAAAAAATCAATGATGAATGCTGAAGGGGGAAAAACTATGACAGGACACGAAGGCCATCTAGGAATGCAAAATGACGGTTCAGGGGAAAAGATGAACAGCACCAATCATTCAGAGATGAACAGGAGAATTGAAGTTCCTAATAAATTTCAGAGCCAATTAAAAGAGGTTTTTGATGGCTATATTCTATTAAAGGATGCTCTAGTTGATGACAACTCTGAAGAAGCACAAACTGCTGCAAAGAGAATAAGTCAGAATTTAGCAAAAGTAAATATGAAATTATTGTCCGATGAAGAAGCACATAACCATTGGATGACAATCCAAAAAGAGGTAAAAAATTCTGCAAATGCTATTGAAAACAATTCAGATATAGCGGCACAAAGAGGACATTTTAAGCACCTTTCTGCACATATGATAAGTGCTGTACAACTTTTTGGGGTAAACCAAAAAGTCTATAGCGAGTATTGCCCTATGGCAGATAACAATAAAGGTGCTTATTGGTTAAGCCTTGAAGAAGAAATTCGCAATCCGTATTACGGAGAAGCAATGTTAAAATGTGGTGAAGTAAGGGAGACCATAGAATAGGTCAGCCTTAAATAAGAGTTCCATAAAGAAATATATGCAATGGTAAGAAGAGCGATGATGAGTGAAAGTAGAAGAAATAGGAGAAAAGCTGAAAGAAATAAGCGCCGAACCAAGAACAATATCACTAAAAAAGATAGAATTATTGGAATATTGGCCCTAATCATCATATTTATTATAGCCGCTATTGCAGCGTATTACTATTCACTTTCAAAAGCTGGGTTAAAGTTGTTTTAAAAAAATGAGTTATAAAGTTCACATAAAGAATATGGTATGTCCACGATGTATCTCTGCGATATCTAATATGTTACAAGAACTGAAGATACCATATAGCTCAATAAAATTGGGAGAAGTTGAATTAACAAAATCTTTAAGCGTAGAAAATAAAAACAAATTTTCCAAAGCACTACAAGATGTTGGATTCAGTCTAATCAACGACCGTAGAAGTCAGCTTATAGAACAGATGAAAACCTTAGTGGTAGACAAAATTTATTACTCATCAGAAGATTTGAACATTAAATGGGCAGACTTTATTAGTGAAAAATTGCGCCTGGACTATAAATATTTAAGCTCACTTTTTTCATCAGTAGAGAGTATCACTTTTGAACAGTTTATCATTAACCAAAAAATTGAGCGTGTTAAAGAACTCATCGTTTATGACGAGTTAACCTTAAGTGAAATAGCTTTTATGTTAAACTATAGTAGTGTTGCTTACTTAAGTAATCAGTTTAAAAAAGTTACGGGAATGACACCTACACAGTTTAAAAATAATAGAGATAAGAACAGAAAATCGCTTGATGAATTTTAGGATATTGAGAGTTCAATGCCACTTTTATGTGGTAAAATCGATTAGTGTTTTAAAAGAGTTAAAGTATTACCTAATGTAGCAAATACTTGTTTTGTATAAATCTTAATTTTAATAAATTAAACTAATTAAAATAACCAAAAATATAAACTATGGAAAACAACGAAAAAAAGCCAAATAATTATTTAAAATTTTTCGCAATGATTGGCACCTCAATGATTGCGATGTTCTTTTTGATGTACACACACTCGTATCAGATTATTGACCATTTCTGGTACAGTGAGACCCGTTTTTTTATGACCCTGATTATGGGTGGGTCGATGGTCATTATTATGCTTCTGTATATGTTAAATATGTACAAAGAGAGAAACAAGAATATTATGATTTTGAGTCTAGGGGTTTTATTGATTGCAGGGGGGATTTGGCTAGTTCGAAGTCAAATAACAGTTACTGGTGTTGACTATATGGAAGGAATGATACCCCATCACTCTATAGCTATTTTAACTAGCGAACGTTCTAAAATAAAAGATGTCAGGGTAAGGAAACTTGCCGATGAAATCATCAAGGCGCAACGTAGGGAAATAATGGAAATGCAATGGTTAATCAATGACATCAAGGAAAATGGAATAGTGGAAACAGAAGAGGAGAGAAAGAATCGCCCAATTCCCAAATTTGAAGGTTCACTTACCGAGGAAACAAAGAATCTAAACGATTAAGAACTTAAGTATACATCATCGATTAAAAAAAGAAAAAGGATTTACCTTAAATAATCTTTCCAATTAGGGAAAGGCTTTAGAGGTTGAAAATCTTTTTTCTTTTAGAGGTTGATGAATTCAAAAAAATTGATTGCTAGCCTGCAAAAGATTCTTAACGAGAATGGTAGATTGATTTTTTCCCAAAAACTACATTTACTTTTAGAATATAACATTTGAGATTTTAAGTTATAGTTAATTTGAATGATGTGTTAGCTTTTTTATTTAAGTATTTGCTTAAATAATAATATAAGTATAAATTTGCTAAAATTTTAATTATGGCTCTTGAATTAAGTTGCACCCGTGCCGAGGCAGACCAGAAGCAGTTGATGCGTTGTCGTAACATTTTGAATACAACCTCAGAATTAATCATTAGTGTTGGCAAGGTACTGGCCCTGGCAGGTAATGAGACCAGACTGAAGATACTTTTCCTGCTAAACGAGGAAGGTGAGCTTTGTCCTTGTGATTTTTCAGATATACTGCAAATGAGTGTCCCAGCAATTTCACAACACATTCGAAAGATGAAGGATGCCGGATTGATTTCTTCGAGACGAGATGGTCAAACGTTGTATTACTCTTTGGTCAAAGATTCAAGCGAGGTATTGGAAGGAATTTTCGGCAGGCTTAAAGAAAACAAAAAAGTAGCATAGAATGAATATGGAAAAATCATCAAATACAGTAGCGTACACTGGAATAATTTCAGCAATAGCGGCATCAATATGCTGCATAACCCCAGTTTTGGCATTGATTGCTGGCATAAGCGGAATTGCCTCAACTTTCTCTTGGATAGAACCTTTCAGACCTTATTTAGTAGGGCTAACGATTTTGGTGCTTGGTTTTGCTTGGTATCAAAAACTAAAACCCCAAAAAGAAATTGACTGTGAATGTGAGACAGATGACCTTCCTGCCGGTAAGGCAGGAAGGCCTAAATTTATTCAATCAAAAACCTTTTTAGGAACAGTAACTCTACTTGCTATAATAATGTTGGCTTTCCCATACTATTCAGGGATTTTTTATCCAAATACAGAAAAGCAAATAATCATAGTTGACAAATCAGACATTAAAACCACTGAATTTAAAATCAGCGGGATGACCTGCACGGGTTGTGAAGAACACGTAAACCACGAAATAAACAAACTTAATGGAATTGTACGTTCAAAAGCATCCTACGAAAACGGAAATGCAATCGTTGAGTTTGACAAAACCAAAACCAATGAAACGGAAATCGAGAAAGCAATTAACGCAACAGGTTATAAAGTAACCAACAAAAAGGAAAACTAATGGAAGTCCAGTTAAAATCAGAAATAACTTGCCCAAACTGCGGACACAAAAAAGTAGAGCAAATGCCAACAGAATCCTGTCAATTCTTTTACGAGTGTGAGAATTGTAAAAAAGTATTACGACCAAAAGAAGGTGATTGTTGTGTTTATTGTTCTTACGGTACTGTGGCCTGCCCACCAATTCAAGAAAATAAAAGATGTAATAATTCAAGTTGTTGCTAAACATTATAATGGACAAATTATGAATATGGAACAGTACAAATTACCTACTGATTTAATCTTGGATATTAAATCCAGATTAAAAACTTTGAGTGGTCAAATAAACGGCATTGTTAAAATGCTTGATGAAGGAAAGGACCCCGAACAAATAAACATACAGTTCAGATCCATTGATAAGGGGATTCAAAAAGCACATTACTTACTGCTGGATGAAGTCTATCGAAAAGCACTTGCTATTGGAATTGTAAAGGCCGTGGACTCTTGCCCAGGAAATTGTGGCAATGAAGATAAAATTGAATATTTAAAAAGTGAATTCCCCAATTTGGAATTATCCGATTTGACCAATCGCTTAAAAGAAATCCAAACTATTGAAACCAGATTAAAAGACTACAACGAAAAAAAAGGTTAAAAAAAGTTTGGTGACCCCCTACCTCACGTTCTCATCTTTGTTCCATTATTAATTTAAACTTAAATAAGATGAAACGACAAATCGAGATTTTTACAGCAGGTTGCCCGGTATGCGAGCCTGTGGTGCAATTAGTAAAAGAGACAGCAGGAAAGGACTGCGAAATCACACTTCATAATCTGTCCGAGCAATGCGAAAGTAAAATCTGTGTTTCAAAAATGAAGGAATATGGGGTTACAAGAGTTCCCGCCATTGCTGTGGACGGAAAACTACTGAATTGCTGCACCAAAATCGAAATCACAAAAGAGGATTTGGTAAACGCGGGAATAGGAAGTTGTTAGGTATGGCAATTACTAAATGGAACAAAAAAACATCTATGGGGACTGCTGTATTTTCAGCAGTTTCCCTTAAACTATGCTGCTGGGGTCCTTTGCTACTTACAAGTGTAGCTGGTATTAGTGGAAGTTCTGTCTATTTTTCTTGGCTTATTGCCTTGAAACCTTATCTGTTGGTTATAGCATTTTTGTCATTGGGACTGGCCTTTTATCAGGTTTATAAAAAAAAGAAGGTGGACGATTGTGGTAACTGTGATATGGCTAAGCCATCATTTTTTAAGTCGAAATTCTATTTGTGGTTGGTTACAGTGTTTGTTGTTGTAATGACATTGGTTTCTTATTATCCACAAATATTTCATTCAACGGAGAAAGTAGGAATTGTTGCAACAAACAATACCGATATTCAAACTGTAAAGTTGAATATTGAAGGGATGGTATGCTCGGGTTGTGAAGAAAACATCAACCATTCGGTAAACAAAATTGACGGGGTTACAAATGTATCTACGTCTTTTGAAGAAGGGACTTCAATTATAGAATTTGATACCACTAAAACGAATGTCGATGAGATAAAAAAGGTCATTCAATCAAAAGGGTATTTGATTACAAATAGTAGAGACTGATAGACACGTATCCATTGCGGTGATAAAAGATAAATTAAAAACGACTTATCCAATTGGTAGTAATAATTCGTGAAGAGTAAATTCTACAAATCATTCAGCATATAACGTAACACATTACAGTCTTTTAATCCTGAAATTTGTAACATACAAATAAGAACGGATTTATGGAGACAATCAACATATTTGAAACCAAAAAGAAGAATCATAAACAGGGTGTGAAAGAATCATTTCCAGTTACGGGAATGACCTGTGCCTCTTGTGCAGCGAGTGTTGAATCTGTATTAAAACACACAGAAGGTGTGTTTGATGCAAGTGTTAATTTTGCCAATAGTTCCGTTCTTGTGGAATATGACAAGGAGTTGAGTCCAAATCAACTTCAAAACGCGCTTCGTGAGGTCGGTTACGATATTATAATTGATGCCGAAGACCCTTCGGAAGTACAGCAAGAACTTCAGCAAAAGCATTATCAGGACATAAAAAACCGAACCATCTGGTCGGCGATACTTACGCTACCCATTTTTGTGTTGGGAATGTTCTATATGCAATGGGAACCAGGCAAATGGATTTCATTGGTATTGGCCTTTCCAATTCTTTTTTGGTTTGGGCGCAGTTTTTTCATCAATGCCTTCAAGCAGGCCAAACACGGTAAAGCAAATATGGATACCTTGGTGGCGTTGAGTACCGGAATCGCCTTCCTCTTTAGTGTATTCAATACCTTTTTTCCTGAATTTTGGTTAAGTCGTGGCATCGAGCCTCACGTATATTACGAAGCGGCTACCGTGATTATCACCTTTATTTCCTTGGGGAAACTATTGGAAGAAAAGGCAAAATCAAATACATCTTCAGCCATTAAAAAACTAATGGGGCTTCAGCCTAAAACCCTTAAAATTATTGAGAATGGGGAAGAGAGGGAAATCCCTATTTCATCCGTACAGGTTGGTCAGACCATTTTGGTGCGTCCCGGAGAAAAGATTCCCGTGGATGGCGAAGTTTCCAAGGGAAGCTCATATGTAGATGAAAGTATGATTACTGGAGAACCCGTTCCAGTTCAGAAATCCCAAGGGGAAAAGGTATTCGCTGGTACCGTTAATCAAAAAGGAAGTTTTCAATTTACCGCTGAAAAAGTAGGTGGAGAAACCCTGCTTTCCCAAATCATTAAAATGGTTCAGCAAGCGCAAGGGAGTAAGGCACCCGTTCAAAAACTGGTCGATAAGATTGCCGGTATTTTCGTTCCTGTGGTATTGGGTATTTCCATTGTAACCTTCATTGTCTGGATGTCAGTAGGAGGCGATAATGCCTTTTCACAAGCCTTATTGACCTCTGTAGCAGTATTGGTAATCGCCTGTCCTTGTGCTTTGGGATTGGCAACACCTACCGCCATTATGGTGGGAATTGGTAAAGGCGCAGAAAATAATATCCTTATAAAGGATGCCGAAAGTTTAGAACTCGGTCATAAAGTGAATGCTGTCATTCTTGATAAAACAGGTACAATTACAGAAGGAAAACCTTTAGTAACTGATATATTTTGGAAGGATAAACTCGAAGATATCAACGAATACAAAAAAGTTCTTCTAGCTATTGAAGCACAATCAGAACACCCTTTGGCGGAAGCTGTAGTCAATCACTTAAAAGATGAAAATATTGAAAAAGCTGAAATTGCTTCTTTTGAAAGTATTACAGGAAAAGGTGTGAAAGCTCAAACAGAAAATGGTTCACCATACTATGTTGGAAACCATAAACTAATGCTTGAGAAAAATATTCAAATCGATGCTTCCTTGATGCAAACAGCAGAAAGTCTCGAAGAGCAAGCGAAAACCGTCATTTTCTTTGGCAATGAAAAACAAGTGCTGGCGATACTCGCCATTGCAGACAAGATTAAGGAAACTTCAAAAATGGCCATAGCAACACTTCAAGAACGAGGCATTGAGGTCTATATTCTTACTGGAGATAACAATAAAACCGCATCTGCTGTCGCAAAACAAGTAGGAATAACAAATTACCAAGGAGAAGTGATGCCTTCGGACAAAGCGGCTTTTGTCGAAAAATTACAGGCGGACGGAAAGATAGTAGCAATGGTGGGCGATGGTATCAACGATTCGCACGCCCTGGCGCAAGCCAATGTGAGTATTGCGATGGGCAAAGGTTCGGATATCGCAATGGATGTAGCAAAAATGACCTTGATAACATCAGATTTACAATCTATCCCAAAAGCATTGGAACTATCAAAAAGAACCGTGTTGGGCATACGTCAGAACTTATTCTGGGCATTTATTTACAACATTATTGGCATTCCAATTGCAGCGGGAGTTCTTTATCCTGTAAATGGGTTTTTGTTGGATCCGATGATTGCAGGTGCAGCAATGGCATTCAGTAGTGTATCCGTAGTTGCAAATAGCTTAAGACTTAAACGAGTAAAACTTTAATAATAAATAAATTCAATACTATGAAAACTTTAAAATTTAAAACAAATATCAATTGTGGTGGGTGCGTATCAAAAGTCACCCCTTTTTTAAACAAACAAGAAGGTGTAGAAAGTTGGGAAGTAGATACCTCTAATCCTGATAAAATCCTAACCATTGAAAGCGATGGTGTAACCGAAGAAGATGTAAAGGCGACTTTGCAAAAAGTGGGATTTAAGGCCGAACCTGTAGATTAATACGTTTTTAATATGGCTTATATTTTTATTTCGGTTGTGATTGTTCTTTTTGCTGTTCATTTTTATAGAAAAGCAAAACGTCATAGTGTAAAACCATTTCCAGAACATTGGCATAAATTATTGACGGATAATGTGCTGTTTTATAGAAATCTATCAAAAGACGCACAGCTAATTTTTCAGCAAAAAATGATGCTATTTTTAAGTGAGGTCTATATCGATGCTGTGCAGTTTGAACTGGAAGAGTTGGATAAGGTTTTAATTGCAGCAAGTGCCGTCATTCCAGTTTTTGGCTTCAAGGAATGGCACTACACAAATTTAAGTGGCATCCTTTTATATCCTGATAATTTTAATGAGGATATGCAATTTAGCAGTAAGGATAACTCACGGAATATTGGTGGAATAGTTGGAAATGGAAGGTTCGAGAAACAGATGATACTTTCCAAGAAAGCATTGTACCACGGCTTTAAAAATACAACCGATAAAAGCAATACTGGCATACACGAATTTGTGCACCTTATAGATAAGTTGGACGATAGAACAGACGGTGTGCCAGAGCGGCTAATGGAACATCAATATGCCATACCTTGGTTAAACTTAATCCATAAAGAAATGGAAGAGATTAACGATAACCATTCAGATATTCGTAAATATGGTGGAACAAATCAAGCTGAATTCTTTGCGGTTGCTTCAGAGTATTTTTTTGAACGAGCGGATTTACTAAAAAGAAAACATCCAGAACTTTATGGGATGTTGGTGGAATGTTTTAGGCAAGAACCGAGCACTTGAGAAAATGAATCAGGCAAACTATAGAGAGTTCAGTTTACACTCTCGTGTAACGTGCTCAAACGTTAGTTTACTATGATTTCCGCATATCCTGCAAGTTCCTTTACGTTTCAAATTATCCTATGAATCCAGTTTTTTGATTTTATCAGTTAGTTCTTCAGGTTGTAAAATTGGTATTGCTTCACGTTCTACACGCAATCCCAATCCTTTGGTCTGATTTATATGGTTAGTAGTAAATTGATTTATGTGAACGTAAATAATTCCAATATCATCACTCATTCGGGTTTGCCAGTCAAAACCATACAATTCTTTCAACCATTTAAAAGGTGTAGTTCTGAACATAACATTGGGGTTTTTGTAATGCCGGCCATCATCCAATAGTATGATTAGCAGATAAACCCTGTTGAATCCAATTTCGGTATATCCATTTGCCTGAATAGTTCCCTTTTTTTGAACGCTTGTAATCTTGTTTATTTTTGGTGGTTGATTTTCAAGCGATTCGGTTTTTACTATTTTACATTCTATTCCAACCGCATTTTGTTCCTTTCCTTGTTCATACAGAAGAATGTCAATATCCCCTGGCATTTTGTTTGGGATTGTGATAGGTTCTTTAACGCCACATTGGTATTTCACCGAATTTGCGGATGGAAATACATTACTAAATAACATCTTTTTGAAATCTCGATTTTCCATAAGCCAATTAACAGCTTGGTCTTCACTATCAAAAGTTCTGGTAACACTTACATCTGGCTTGGGATTGTTTACGAAAAATGAAATGGTCGAAGAACCATCAAGAGGTTGTCTGTCCGAAAACACATATTCTGTTACCTCATATTCCAGTGGTGGTTCTTTTCGGAAGAATTGAACTATTCTATTTTTAATGTCTGCCCATATTCCCATACGTTAAAATGGAAATATTTGGTCAGTAAATTGTTTAAATATGTCGCTGGCCAAAGTTTTGTCAAAGGCTTTGGCTGCGACCAAATCGCCAAGTTTTGATTTTAATAACTGACCAAACGATTTTTTGCTTAGATGCGGAATGTCATTGCGCAACTCATCAAACTCATCGAAGATGATTTGTTGACCATATCCTGATTTTTTAATCTCGGATAATATCTCTTTCAAAAGTTCTTTTAATTCTTCATCAGAATCGCTAATTTTTGAGTAGTCGGGCACCTGTGCTTTTCTGGCTTGTTCAATGGCATACTTTCCCTCAAGTTTTAGTTTGGCATTTACCTCACGACCATTCATAGTCTCAATAAGGCCTCGTTCTTCAAGCATTCTACCATAGTCCCAATCTTCACTACGCCCACTCAACTTTAGGCCGTTACCTTCAAGAATCCACTTAATAGAATAGTATTTCCCATCATTATACAGTTCATATAGTTTAGAAAGTATAAGGTCAAGAATGCCTTCGGTATCAAGGTTTTTACGCTCTTCTAAATCAATGTCATCAGCTCGCACAATAGCATCTGAAATGGATAATATTTTTAAATAGTAATCAAGCCCATTAATTTCATCTTTGATGGTTTGAATAGTGTTTTTGACTCTTTGGTCGACACCTAATTTCATTCCGAAATTATACCCTTGTTGAGCCTTAAACTCGTATGCAAAATTGGTGTGTTCAGGGTCAAAAGAAGCCTTTACATAACTGATTACATCGCTTTCCCACGATTGTTTTTCCTCTTTCAATTCATTTAATAAATCTTCAGTTCTTGCTGCTTTATATTTCTCAATAAGCGCATTTCCTTCGGACTGAAAACTTTCAAGACTACTTTTAAATTCAGTCCATTTAACCTTTAACACCATAAACATAAAATTATGCTGGCAAAGGTAAGGGAATGGCAATTGAATATGTTGAAATATGACTTTAAAATATTTTCAGATGGCTGCTAATAATAGTTCAAAAATTTAGCACACTATCCAAAGCATCATCTGCTTCTTTGTGAATAAAATTAGCTTGATAGTTCAATGTGGTTTTTAAATCGCTATGACGATACAATTTTTGCAGCATTAAGGGATGGATGGTATCACCAGCAATATTGCCAAAGGTATGCCTCGCAATATGCATTGTGATTTTCTTATCAATTTTCGCCTTTTTAGCTATAGATTTTAAGTTGTCATTAAATTTCTTGGTGGCTGTCTTTCTCTTGTTATAGACATCTTTGGCATCATCGAGATTCGCTTTTTTCAATTCAGGAAAAACAAAATCGGTTGCATATCTTTTGTCTTCTTTGTAATAATCTAAAATTTTGAAAACCTTATCTGGAATTTTTAATGATAGTAATTTTGAGTTTTTGTTCATTCTATAATGCAACCTTTTGTCGTATATGTCAGACCACTTTGTCCACAATACATCGGTAACTCGCATTCCGGCAAAATTAAAACTAAAGAGCCAGACATTTCGAGTGTGTATTTCACTCAAAGTTAAATTCTCAAGAGCTTCTATGGCTCTTACTTCAATAATATTCAACCCGACTTTGCTTGTTTCTGGAAACTTAATTTTAATCTTGTCACCACCAAAAGGATATAATTCCCTACTAACTATTTTGAGCTTAATAGCTCTGTTGAACAACAACCTAATGAGGACTAAGATGTTCATTACTGATGTTTCTGAAAGTTCGTGTTTGGCTTTCAAATATATCATCAGCTTTTTTAGGAAGCGTTCGTTAATTTCCTGAAAAGCCAACTGTTTTGATTTATTAAACTTTATGATATAGCTAACCAAAGCACTATCCGTAGATAAGCGGTTTAATTTTTCGGAGATTTTCAGTTCGTCCAGATGCTCTTGTGCTAGTTCAAAAAAGGTAGCAGAGTTTCCCGAGGCATATATCTCTTTTTTGATTTGGTTGGCAGATGCATCTTTATGCTCGGATTGTAAGTCAATAAGTGCTTTATTGGCGTTCGAGAGTTCCTGTGATAGCAACTTGTTTAAACTATCAGCATTTGAATTAGACTTTCTTACTCGAATATTTTTTTCGTCCCAATCCTCTATGTCAATATAATGACCTATATATTGATATGTTGAACGACGATTTTTTGTAATTCGAACAGCTAATGGGTAAAGCCCTTTACTGTTTGGTTTTTTACGTAGAACTATCTTTGCGTTTGATGACATAATTGACCTGTTTTGAGTACGAAAGTCAAATCAGGTACAACATAGGTACAACATTCCATTTTGAATGTATTCCTTTACCTAAGTACACCATAAAGATACGAAATTATTGTTCTTTTCAGGTACAACATAGGTACAACAAATGTTGAAATCAATTGATATTAGATGATATTAAAGAAAATGTAGAATCGTATAATCAATTGAAAATGAATGACTTTGTTTCAATTTGGTGCAATATACGCTAGACTTGCGCATATGGGTATGACATGAATTTTCATCAGGGAATTCTTCTTAAAATTTTAATATCGTCATAATTTGGAATTTACTGGTATAATAACGTAGTATCCATTTCCTCTTTATTACTGATGGAAAGCAACTTTTATTTATTCAAGTCTGGCTTTCTAAAATATTGAGTGACTGCTATTTCAGCCATAAGGAAGGTACATAAATTAAAATCGGATCTGCCTGTTCTTCAACAA
>NZ_JBSXOK010000027.1:0-9263 GCF_056859415.1 Zunongwangia sp. L-65 | reverse complement strand
TGCTGAAAGGCCACTAGTACGATATTCATTAACTAAAGTGTACATTTCTTCCCGTTTACTCATGATAAATATTATTTTAGAGCAGCAAAGCTAGCATCAGAAAAAAAGGAAGTCAAGACGGGTTTAGTGGGGTGCATACAGTAAACCTATACATTTTTCATCTATAAAGTTTAGTGTTGTAAGATAATCTACTGCATAACGGATATCCTCTACGCGGGTGGTTGGGTCTTCCAAATATCTTGGTTCTCCCCCACTTTCCCCTTGAAATGACGCATCATAAGCCAAAGCAATAAGTCCTTTTTCTGCAAGCCTTTGGGCATATAAACCAGCGGTTTGTTCTTTCACACTACTCCCAGGATGAACACAAACAATAGCAGGATAATTTTGTTTTTCGTCAAAATTGTTAGGCAAATGAAGATGAGCTACAGTATCCCAATTTCTGTTTTTGAATTTTACTTTTCGCATTTTTTAAATTTTATAATGCAAAGTTGATCTTCCTTTAAAAAGTAAATGTTACCAAATCAAGGTTGTTTGTAACCAAATCAGGGTAGAATGCCGGTTAGTCTTTTATTGGTTAGAAAAACATCAAAACCTACTACTCTTTCATCTTAAGTTTCCTCTTAATTTTTAATCCCTAACGACTTTTCTGCGATAGTTTGGGAAGATTTCATCTTACTGGTACTGCTCTGCAAATACAATTTTTTTGGAAGCCTCAATGATATTTTTTCTAACGATTTTTCTGGCATCGGGGAGGTCTTTATATCTATAATCTAAAATGCTTGTAAGCGATTCTCTAGCTTGTCTTGTCCAAACTACTTGAGTAATTTTGCCCAACACTAATTTTCTTATTTTTCAAATTCTTCAGCGGTCATAAAATCTCCCTTTTCTATTTGACTTTCGGCAACATCTAAAGCCATTTTATAGTCTTGACGGGTCATAGGGCTGCCATTTGGATGGTAGGCTACCACTTCATTTTTAAAATAATCTTCATATAAAGCATCTACCATTTGTAAGAAACGAACATCTACCATCTTATTAGATTTTTTTCATTTTTCCCGTAATTCTGCGGCTCCCGTAATCTCAGCTTTTATTACAATATAACAAATCTCTTGAATCCTGTACTCAATGTTTGTTCTCGTTACTTAACATTAAAGTTAAAATTTTTAGTCAAATTACTAATCTATCTTATTTTTTATTTCTAAAAAAGCATTTATAGCGACATACGTATAAATTTCATTAGATTTTGTGAATTAGTGTGCCCGTAAATACTCAACCCGGATTACTCTCAACACTCCCCTAGCCTAAAAGTGGTATGAGGGGGCTTTCCGGCATGGAATCATATACCGTATTGTGTAACCTTTTTTATTCAAAAAATATCTGTTTTTAATAAAGCACCATTACTTGCATTTGTCACTAAGGCTCGATATTGACGTAACCAACTTGAATCCAACTCTTTTTTTACAGGTGTAAACTCAGCTCTTCTTTTTGTAATCTCTTCATCGTTCAAGTTTACGGTTAAAATATATTGGTCAACATCAATATGAATTTCATCTCCATCTTTGAGCAATCCTATCATACCGCCCTCGGCTGCCTCTGGGCTTATATGACCAATACTTGCACCTCTCGTAGCTCCACTAAATCGTCCATCGGTTATTAATGCTACTTTATCACCCAAGCCCATTCCCATAATTAATGAGGTTGGTGCTAGCATTTCTTGCATGCCCGGACCTCCTTTAGGGCCTTCATATCGAATTACAACAACGTTACCTGCTTTTACTTTTCCTCCTAAAATTCCTTCAATAGCCTCAGTTTGTCCATCGAAACAGATGGCAGTCCCTGTTAAAACTCTATTCCCAGTAATTCCAGCGGTCTTGATTACAGCCCCTTCTTTTGCTAAGTTTCCATATAAAATTGCTAGACCTCCTACTTCAGAATACGGATTATCAATACTGTGTATAATATTAGTATCTTTTATATAAGCATCTTTTATTTTTTCTAAAACTGTTTCTCCAGTTATTGTAAGATTATCCTTTAAAATGTCATCCTTTCTTTTGGTCATTTCCTTCATCACGGCATTTACACCACCAGCTGTATTGATATCTTCCATATGTACTGTTGATAAACTTGGTGATATTTTAGCAATATGAGACACATTTTTAGAAATGTGATTTATATCTTCTAAATTAAAATTCACATGTGCTTCTCCTGCGATAGCCAGCATATGTAAGACAGTGTTTGAACTTCCTCCCATAGCCATATCAACTGCAAAAGCATTTCTTACTGCATTTTCGTTCAAAATATTTCTCAGCTTGAATTTTTCGGTTTGTTCTTTGCTTCTGGCAATTTCGCAAATTCTTCTTGCAGCTTGTTTGTAAAGTTCCTCTCGTTCTTTGGTAAGGGCAAGAATAGTCCCATTACCAGGCAAAGCGATTCCCATAGCTTCCATAAGCGTGTTCATAGAATTAGCCGTAAACATACCCGAGCAACTTCCCCCACTAGGGCAAGCATTACATTCGATATCGATTAACTCTTGTTCAGACATCTTACCCGCCTCGAATTTACCTACTGCCTCAAAAGCTGTGGCAAGGTCAATTGGTACACCATCTTTGGTATGACCTTTTTTCATTGGACCACCGCTCACGAAAATAGTAGGGACATCTACTCTCAGAGCTCCCATTATCATCCCGGGTACAATTTTATCACAGTTTGGAATGGCGATTATCGCATCAAGCTTGTGTGCATTCATCACTGTTTCTATAGAGTTGGCAATTATCTCTCTGGAAGGTAGGGAAAAAAGCATTCCATCATGCCCCATCGCAATGCCATCGTCTACTCCGATAGTATTAAACTCAAAAGGTACACACCCATTTGCTTTGATTTCTTCCTTAATAACCTTTGAGACTCTGTTTAAGAAAAAATGTCCTGGAATAATTTCTATAAAGGAATTAGCTACACCTATAAATGGCTTTGCAAAATCTTCATCTTTTAATCCTGTGGCTCTAAAAAGAGATCTATGTGGGGTTCTCTGATGCCCTTTTTTTACTTCATCGCTTCTCATGATGGTACTGATAATTATAGAGATAATTGATTATATCTTTGATTTAAGCCGACTTAATGTTTCGGGCGAAATATTAAGGTAGGCTGCAAGGTTCGAATTTGATAAGCGTTGAACGAGTTCTGGGTTGTTTTTAAGCAATGTCAGATACCGATCAACAGCATTTTGCGTCAAAAGACTACTGAGTTTTGAGTTGATCACCGTTAATCCATATTCAAGTATATGTATATACATTTTTTCCCATTCAGGTATTAAATTCCTTAATAGGGTAAACTGATCGTATGAAATTACCATAAGCTCAGAGTCTTCTATCGCTTGAATGTATTCAGTACAAGGTTCTCTGGAAATAAAACTAACTATTGAGGTTAGGAATGTATTTTCAAAGGCCATGAACCTTGTCAATACCTGACAATCTTCATTGATAAAATACAAACGAAGACAGCCTTTTTTGATAAAGAATAGCTGACTAGACACCAAACCAGGCTCAAGTAAATGCATATTCTTCTTAACGCTTATTGATTTAAAGTACGAAAGGACTTCTTCAATCTGTTTATCATCCAATTTTGTTTTTATTCGAATTAAGTCTGTCAACATTATACGGATATTAATTAAGGTCAAAGTTCCGGTTTTGGATTTTAAAAATCATTGACTTAGGTCAAAATCAAACGACTGATACTTTAAAAGTGTAAAAAGAGAAGGTCTATCGTGGCCAATGTTAAACAACGCTAGCTATAAAAATAGTGTTTTTTTAGAACATCATTTTTAAAGTCTGTTAAGGGACGGTTTTTTTGCCAACAATTGGTTTTGGAGGTGTTTGACCGTAAGCACTAAATCTGTATTACTCTCAACACTCCGCTGGCCTAACGGCTACTATTAAAACGTTCTCCAAAAAATTAACTAACACCATAGTAATTAATCGCCAATTCCGATAATCATAAAATTTAATCAACAGCGAGTACGTTTTTCGCTGTACGAACCCTATTAATATTTAATAATTAGCAATAGTAATATTTTGTACTTTTCTTCTAGTATACGCAATTCCGGCACTTGCAATTGAAACAAAAATAACTATAAGATTAAAATCATTATAATTAGAGACAAACCTGCAAAAAACCTACTATTCCTCAAGGAATTGATAATTCAATAAAGTGGTAATGGTTTTTATCATACATCCTTATTATCTGTTCTATGGTTTTCAAAAACTTCAATTGCACTTTTTAAAAAGCCAAACATTCCAAGTCCCAAAATGATCATTCCGACAGAAATTTTATTTAAAATCTCAATTTGCGAAAAATATCCAATTAAACCTATGCTAAGGAAAAATAGAATTTGCACCGTTATTAAAATAATCATTTTCTTCCCTTTCTTC
The DNA here is from genome assembly GCF_056859415.1 of Zunongwangia sp. L-65. Lineage (NCBI taxonomy): Bacteria > Pseudomonadati > Bacteroidota > Flavobacteriia > Flavobacteriales > Flavobacteriaceae > Zunongwangia > Zunongwangia sp. L-65. Next base: position 4,839 of record NZ_JBSXOK010000027.1, on the reverse strand, counting down.
GGATTTTTCCAAATATTCTCAGAAAACTTGTTTTGTGTTTTCGTGGTATCTTGTAGTGATGAGAAACTTATTCCTAACCCCATAAAAAGTAAACATGAATTTAAATTTTTAAAAATTAAATCAGTATTTTCTTTTAGATATTCAAATCCACCAAAGTATGGTTTTATAACGAAATATAAACCAACTAAAATTAGCGGATATTGTAAATAACTTATATAATGAAAAAATAATTTAAAACTCATAACTTTTCTTAGTCAAAAATTTAAAATAATGCCAATCTACCAGATTTTTATTGTTCTAAAAATTTTTGTTGCTACATACTTATAAATCCGAGTAATTTTCAGGATTAATTACTAGCAAAACTTATTATTGCATACTCTCATATTCTTGAATAGCAATATGGTTTTCGACTAAATTTAAGTCTGGTCTGGAAATCAATACACCAGGATTCATTCCACATCGGATAAAATATTCTTTACCTCGTTCAACATTAATAACTACAGAATCTTTGGATTCAGTTTTGGCCCAAAAAGTATGTTTACCATAATCCTTTAGTCTCAATTCACACTTTTCCCCGTTTCTTGCTGTGCAAACAACAGAGTCAGAATCCATTCTGACTTTATATCCAATAAATTTGCCCGTTATCATTTTAGGTCTGTAAATATATATTATGGCGTAATCTGCTCCAATCGGCAGTCTGGAAACTTTAGAATCAGCATTGAATGTACTCAATTGTTGCAGGCTCACAGGATTTAAATTTCGATAAAGATTTGCTTTAATTTTATAGCAAGTGCTTCCCCATTTTTCTGGTCTATTTAATTCCGTTATTTGGACAATATTTGCGCCATGTCTCCTGGCTTCTGTTTGGGCTTCATTAATCACTTTATTATAACTACAATCAGTCGTAAATCCAGTATCTCCTATTTTTATTTTTCCAATAAACAGAGAACCTTCAGGAGGCGAAATACTATCAAGAACAATTACTTCAATGGATGGTTCAAATTTATTATAATCCGTATTGGAAATTAAGGATCTGATTTTTGGTGAACAGCTAAACAGTGTGCAGAGGCTAATAAGAATGTATAATTTTTTTTTCATAAGTTACCTAAGGTATAAATAAACCTATCAAAAATGTCCTATCTCTATTTCAGTTAAAACACTAATCTAGTGGATTTTTTTTATTGTTTTAAAAGTATTTATAACGATGTACATATAAATCTCAGTAGATTTTTAAGATCAGTTTGGCCGTAAACACTCAACCTGTCTCAAATCTCCCCTCGTATAACGGCTGCTATTAAAATGCTCCACAAAAAATTAAAACACACATAACTGGCAGTAAACATTATCTCCTTGTTGGGACGTACCGGCCACACGAACGCTCCTAGTTATAAAGCAATGTTTTTAATTTTCATTTAAACAGGTCTTTTAGTTTGTCCCAAAAGCTTTTTTCATAGGTTTCTCCGTTCTTAGTCGGTTTTTGTTCGTTCAGACTTGTTGCTCTATTTTCTTTTTCTTTTTCAAGCTCATTCAAGAATTGTGGAGTGTCAGCAATAAGCATCTCTCTCGAATATTTCATTTCGTCATCTAAATAGTAAATAAGGGCTTGTCCACTGTCAATAAGAGCAATTGAAATAAGTCCAATACAAGCACCAGCGGCAAAGTCTGCTCCCCAAACGAAAGATATAGCCAAATCCTGATTTGTTATGTAAGGCTTTATCCATTCACAATCATTAGTTATTTCTGTTGGTTGGTCAAAATAAGTCTCAAAGAATGTTTCGTGACCGTTTATTGAGCAAAAAAGTCCGTCAACCTCTGTAATATTTTCAGAATCACCCAAGATTTTAAAATCATAACCAAGTCCTTGGATGGTCTGTTCAATTTGTGTTTTAGATGGTATGTCCGCCATTCTAAGAAAAGCTACTTGGGTCATTGACATTTCGTTCTTGTTTTAAATATTGCTTAATAAATGTATAAACTTACCGGTACGTTTATTCCTCTTTTAGCGATGACTAATCTAAAGGATTTTTAATTGATTTAAAAGCATTTATAGCGACATGCATATAAATTTCTGTAGTCTTTGTGAATTAGATTAGCCGTAAAAATTCATAATGTATTACTCTCAAATCTCCCCTGCCTAACGGCAACTATTAGAATACTCTAAAAAAACTGATTGCCGAACGATAAAAATTAGGTATCAGTTCAATATTGTAAACTGTGCTTTTCTAGTAATATTCAATTTTATACTTGTAATTATCTTCAGAACTGAATCTGTAATCTAAATTTCTCTTATCTATTTCCTTCTGCAACTTAGTATATTTAAAAGTAATAATCGTATCTCGTGCAGTTCCAATTCTTTGATAAGTGTATTTGTTTTCTGAGTAAACATATTTTTCAATATAAGGTTCTTTTATTCTACTATTGTAATTTACACTTTTTACCAATCGGTTTTTTTTTATCAAAATACGAGGTGTCGGTTAAAACCAAAGCATTGTCGTAATCAGGCTCTTTTATTGGATTAAATTCCCAAGAACTTGTTTTCGAAACTTTCATTTTGTTTTCTGTTTTTATTTCTCTAATAAAACGGATTAGCGAATCAGGTTCGAATTTTATCTGTTTCTCAACCTTGTTTTTTGAATTATACTCATAGGTCGAGAATGAGCGTAGAACACAAGTATCTTTAGCAACAAAATCTTCACAATAATATTCAGAAATTTTTTTACCGTTCTTATAATTGATAATTCGAATTTTGTTTCTAAATGTTTTAGAAATAGCATCATAACCACCAAACCTAACTTCTTTCGTGAGATTTCCAAACTTATTAAATTCGGTTTTTCGAGTTTTTATTAAGCTGTCGCTTTCTTTTCTAAATTCAGTTATTGTTTTGATTTTTTGACCAAAACTTATCGAAGTAAACAGGAAAATTAATATGTAAATGATGTTTTTTTGCATTGTGTACAACGTGATTGAATAAGATTAGTTGTGTAGTTGAAGCACTTAAGTTAGCAAATAAATACCAGATAGAAAATCCTTGTGGATTTTCGTAAGTAGTCGAGAACTAGCCATTCATTTTATACGGCTTAAATATAAGTTTGTATCGCTTTCAATTTCCGGTTATCAAGACTTTAAATATGTTCAAATAATTTATATCATAATTACGGCTTTGAAACACATATAAATAATCTATCTAACTATTATTTTTAAAGAACTGGATTACTGCTTTTCGTAGGATACGGTATTGCTAAACATTAGAAACTACTGGAACTCATCAGAAGAAAAAATCAGTTGTGATTTGCGATATACATTTTTGGGTAACCATCGGCATTATTTCCCTGCCAAAAATTCTTTTGCTGTTAAAACTGGTAATTTTGAGTTCTTAAAATCCTTTTTATTTCTTGTGATGATAATATCAATATCATTTTCGATTGCAGAATAATATTGAAGACCGTCCTCAAAATCTGGAAACGTTTCATCACTCCATGCGAGCTCTGTTATTTTATCATCTAAGCTTACTACCTCCACAAGCACTTTAAATTTTCTCAAAATTTCTCTTGCCTCTTTGGAAGATTTTAATTTTGTTAAAATGTAATTGGTATTAGCGAATGTTAGTGCAGAAATGCTAAGTTTTAACTGATTTTTTATCTGCTTGAGAAAACAAATTTGCTGCATCATCATAAAAGTCCTTTCTTTTAGAAAGTAAATCAATTACGATATTTGTATCAATCAATATTTTTTTCATTAATATTTTTCCATTAAATATTGAGTATACTCATCCTTAACATCTATATCATCATCCATTGAGATAACCCCGCTTAAATTTTTTACTAGAGGAGTTATTTCATTTTCCTTTTTTTCTTTATTGGTAAGCGTTCCTAAATAAGATTCTATCAATTTGGATAGACTAGTGTTATTAGACTTCGCATAGTGTTTAGCAGTCTCAATGATTTTTTCATTTAAACTTAATGTGAGCTTTTTATCCATCGCCTTGTTACTTTACGTACAAATATATTATTTTTTCACGTAATATTTTTAGGTTCATTTTTCTTTTGCTTGTGTCCAAATTATTATAGATAATTAATTTAGTATAAATTACGGTTTCCCTTAAAAATACTTTCAGGATACTCCATTACCCAATAAACCACCCCAACAATCTTTACATATAAAAACCGCTCAAAGGCGGTTTAAATAAGTGAATTTTTTAAGAATTACAGGCACTGTAGTGTGTCGGAGGAAAAAATTTATATAAATAATTATCGGGAAGGTGTTCATTCTTATAATTAGCAAAAGTCTTTTGCGTTTCTTCAATGCCGGTAGAAATCATTGAATCAACATAATTATTGATAAAATGTTTTGACCAATTACCAGAGAAATTTATGCTTCGATAATCTAATGATTTAAAATCCGATTTCTTTTCCCGATAATTCATGTATGAACTGTGCATTAAGCTTTTTAGTAACTTATATAAACCTACCGATATGTTTATTCCTCTTTTAGCTATGACTAATCTAAAGGGTTTTTAATTGATTTAAAAGCATTTATAACTATACCCGTATAAATTACAGCTATTTTAGGTTAATAACGCCCCTAAAAACTCAACCTGTATTACTCTCAACACTCCCCTGGCCTAACGGCTACTATTAAAACGGTCGCCAAAAAATAAATTACCACATCACTGGCAATCAACAGGATCTTCATGTTAGGTCGTACCGACCACACGAAGACTCCTATGTTTGTCAATGATTAAATTAGATGAATTAAGTGGAGGAGACAGGAGTCAATTCACGAAGGAAATAGCCTTTAGGTATATTGAAACTAAGAATCTACCCTGTCCCCTTTTTCTCT
>NZ_JBSXOK010000026.1:0-70627 GCF_056859415.1 Zunongwangia sp. L-65 | reverse complement strand
TGGTGATATTGAAGCGGACGATTACCGAATGATGAAAGCGGATGCCGATAAAAAAATAAACAGGCTGGAAGCCAAACTCACAAGTTCGATTACAGACACGCAAAACGTGGAACCCCTGTGGGATAAGGCAATCAGCAATCTATCCAAGCTTAATATTCTCTATCAATCTGGGAATACTATACAGAAAAGAAAGATCATTGGTTCGGTCTTTCCTGAAAATCTGACTTTTGACGGATTTGAATATCGAACCACCCGGGTCAATGAAGCAATCAGGTATATCTCACTGATAGACAAAGACTTAAATGGAAATAAAAATGGGACAAATTCATCATTTTTGAATTTGTCCCATCAAGTGACCCCGGCAGGATTCAAACCTGCAACCCTCAGAGCCGAAATCTGATATTCTATTCAGTTGAACTACGGGGCCATTTTACAATATTTCTTTTAAAAACTCTCTCCCAGAACCAGACTTTAGATATTTCTCATAATATCTAGCTTTTTCACGAGAATCAAAACTTTTAGTTAATACTAATTCCCAAGGTTTAAACCCTTTTGTCGATCTATTCTCCCCTTGGTTATGCTGGTTTAATCTTTTTTCTACATTTTGAGTCAGCCCTTTATAAAGACGTCCATCTTTTAAACTACGCAAAACATAAACATAATACATTTATTTATGAACTTATAACTTGTCCTACCGAAACCTGCCTGCCGGCAGGCAGGTCTGATATTCTATTCAGTTGAACTACGGGGCCTTTTTCAGTTTAAGAAAGGACTGAACACCTTATTTTTTATGCTAACTTCTTTTTTACAATTAAAGAAATAGTTTTTCCATCTGCTTTACCGGCAAGTTCCTGAGAGGCTACTCCCATCACTTTCCCCATATCTTTCATACCATCTGCTCCGGTTTTAGCAATAATCTCCTCTACCTTAGCCTCAATTTCCGCTTCGCTTAACTGCTCTGGTAAGAACTGAGAAATAACTTCAGCCTGTTGCTCTTCCGGCACTGCCAAGTCTTCTCTATTTTGTTCTCTATATACCTGTGCACTGTCTTTACGCTGCTTCACCAACTTCTGTACGATCTTTAACTCCTGATCTTCAGTTAATTCTTGCTGACTATTTTCAGTTTTTGCTAAAAGAATCGCTCCTTTTACCGCTCTTAAAGCCTCCAAAGCTGCTGAATCTTTTGCCTTCATCGCAGCTTTCATTTGAGTCATTACGTCTTTTTCTAAGCTCATCGTAATAAATTTGAAGTGCGAAGATAAAATTTTAAAATCGAAAAAACCACTTAAAATTCTTTCAAAATTAGCTATTTTCAAACTCTAACAAACTACAAGTTTATTATGTATCTAAATATGAAAAGAATCTTGTTTGCCTTCATACTGTTGTTAGGCCTGCAAGTTTCTGCGCAACAACATTTTACTGAAAGCATTTACAAAAACAAAGATCGAAAAACTTTAACCTACGCCGAAAAAGAAGGCCAAAAGCTTTACCTTGATATTTATGAACCAGAAAATTCTTTTAAAAACCGACCTGTTTTTATTTTTATGCATGGGGGCGGTTTTGGCTTTGGGAGCTCCCGTAATGATGATGAAGTGCAATTGGCAAAAACGGCAGCCAGTTATGGCTATGTAGCTGTACAAATTTCGTATCGCCTAACTCGAAAAGATCAGTCTTTTGGTTGCGATTTTGAGGCTGAAGGCAAAATAAATACGTTTAAACTGGCTGCTGAAGATTTTTTGGATGCCGTAAGTTTTATAATCGATAATAAAGAGCAATTTAATATCGACCCTGAAAAAATTATAATCGGCGGTAGTAGTGCTGGTGCTGAAGCGGTTTTAAGCGCTGCTTTTAATCAGGATTTATTATTTAAAGATACCGCTAAATACGATAATATTAATTTTCAGGGAATTTTATCGCTCGCCGGAGCAATTGTCGATAAGCGCTATATCACTAAAGCTAATGTGATACCAAGCATATTTTTCCACGGAATGGCAGACAATGTGGTGCCTTATGCTACGGCACCTCATCATTTTTGTAAAAAAGATGAACCCGGCTATCTAATTTTAGATGGATCCCGCAGCATTGCAGATCGCTTAAAAGAACTGGACACGCCATATATGATATATAGTTTTACCGGAGCCCGTCATGAAATTTCAAGCATTCCTTTTCCTTATTTAAAAGAAGTTTTTCAATATTTTGATGATGTATTTTTGAATAAAGTGCATCAGCAGATAGAAATCGTGAGATAGATCAAATTGTAAATTTATGAGATATTTTTTAATAGCTTTTCTAGCTTTCCTTTTTTCTGGAAACCACTTCTTAATGGCTCAACGTGAAGATCAATTGCTGAATAAAAATTGGAATTTTTCTTTAGACCGTGATCAGGAAATAACAGAAGTTTCTATCCCTCACACCTGGAATGCAAAGGATGCTTTTACAGAAGGTTCCCAATATTATCGTGGCAAAGGCACGTATTCCAGACAGCTAAAAATTCCGAAAAAATGGCAACAAAAAAGCATTTTTCTAAAATTTGAAGGCAGCAACCAGCTTACACGTGTTTTTGTAAACGAGCAACTGCTGGGCGAACATATTGGTGGTTATGCGGGCTTTATTTTTGATATCACCAGCGCCATACATGCTGGTGAAGAGAACATACTACGGGTAGAAGTTGATAATACGCATAACAATGATATTCCTCCTTTAGATGCTGATTTTAATTTTTACGGCGGAATATATCGTGATGTCTCCCTTATCGTTACCGGGCCGGTGCATTTTAATCTCGCCAGTGAATCTTTAGGAAATTTGCTTATTAAAACCCCTGAAGTAAATCTTGAAGAAGCCGAAATTTCGATAGAAAGTACTCTTGTTAATGATGCTAAAACTTCCAAAAAAATTAGCCTGGAACTATCGATTTTCGATCCTACTGGGAAGAAAATAAAAACCCTTAGAAAAATCACCAATTTGGGATCGGGAACGTCTAAAAGCATTCCTATTATGCATCGCATTACTTCGCCACAATTATGGTCGCCAGATCATCCAAATTTATACCGCGTGGAAGCAAAAATCTACGATGCTAAAACCAATATGACACTGGATAAACAAACTTCAAATTTTGGATTACGATGGTTTAGTGTGGATAGCGAAAAGGGTTTTATACTAAATGGGAAGCCCATCAAATTAATAGGAGCCAATCGTCATCAAGACGTTACCGGCCTAGGCAATGCACTACCAAACGATCAGCATCATTCAGATTATAAAACAATCAAAGAAATGGGCGCTAATGTGATACGTACCGCGCATTATCCACAGGATCCCGAAGTTTATAAAACCTGTGACGAGCTTGGATTACTGGTTTGGAGTGAAGTGCCTGTTATTAACGACGTTACCAACAGTGAAGCTTATCATCAAAATGCACTACAAATGCAGCGGGAGCAAATCCTTCAGTTTTATAATCATCCTTCAGTGGTGATTTGGGGTTATATGAATGAGATTTTTATACGGCTCATCTTCAATCCAAAAGAAACCGAAGCAGAAACCCAGGATAAAATACAAACCACTGTCGCTTTGGCTAAAAAACTGGAGATGGAAACCAAGCGACTGGATCCAAATCGATTAACGGTGATGGCCCTTCACGAAAACGAAATTTATAATGAAACCGGAATTGCAGATATCCCGGATGTTATTGGTTGGAATCTTTATTTTGGATGGTATTCTCCCGGCCTCGATAGCTTTGGGAAATTTCTGGACGATCAGCATAGTCGCTATCCTAACCGGCCCTTATTTATTTCTGAATACGGCCCGGGAAGCGATACCAGGCTTCAAACCAACCAGCCCAAACCCTGGGATTATTCTGAAGCTTACCAGCTTAAATTGCATCAAAGTTATATCAACCAGGTAGAAGAACGTGATTTTGTTTTTGGAATGACGGCATGGAATTTTGCGGATTTTGGTTCAGATATCCGTCAGGATTCACGTCCCTTTATTAATCAAAAAGGACTGGTAAATATGGATCGTAGCAAAAAAGATATCTATTACTATTATCAGGCAAGGTTGCTAGAGGAACCATTTATTTATATCGCGGGAGAAAATAATGAAACACGTTATATTCAAAACAAAAAGGATACAGTTGAAGTTGTAGTATTTTCTAATGCGGAAAAGGTACAGTTAAGCACTAAAACTCAAAATTTAGAAGCAGCTGTAAAGAATGGTATTGCACGTTTTTATATGGAATTAACCGAAGGTGAGCATCAACTAATAGCAAAGACAGAAGACCCCAATCCGGTTTCCTTTACTCGTAACCTCAAAGTGAAAAACAGAAGTCACCTGCTTGAAAAACTTCACAAAGAAGCACTTCGTGTAAATGTAGGTACGCACGTATATTTTAAAGATGAAAGCAACAATGATATCTGGATAAGTGACCAGCACTACCAAAAAGGCAGTTTTGGATATGTTGATGGTGAGGTTTATCTCAAAAATGTTGGAAAATTTCAGGGCACAGCTTCTGCTATTTCTGGAACTGAAAATGATCCTTTATACCAAACGATGCGGGAAGGCTTAAGCGCTTATAAATTTGATGTACAAAAAGGCCAGTATAAAATCACCTTATTACTTACCGAACCAGAGTATAATGCGAGCACAGAGAATATTTATAATTTAAATGAAGTTAGAGCAAAAGCGATAGAAGGCTTAAGAAGTTTTGACATCTCGATTAACAATACTCCTTACAAAAAAGATCTGAATCTTGCGCGTGATTATGGTCCACTAAAAGCGGTAAAACTTTCTTTTGAAGCCGAAGCCAGAAATGATGAAGGGATTAATATTCAGTTTTCTCCAAATGCAGGCAAGGCGCTCCTTTCTGGTATTCAAATTGAAAAATTATAATAAAGAATTATAACTAAATACTTCAGTTTTAGAATAGCTTGTAATTATTTTCGGGATAGTAGATTCATTTTTAAACCACTATACAAATAAGCTTATAAATAAAAAAGCTCCTGCCAGGCAGAAGCTTTTTTATTTTCCATATCAATTCAAGATTGATAATAAATCTATTCTTTCAAAATAAAGCTATTTTCAAATTCAGCATCCGAGCTTCCGGCGATAAAAAATTCAAATTCTCCAGGCTCAGCTACATATTCTAAACTACTGTTATAAAACTTCAAATCTTCCGCACTAATTTCAAAAGTTACGGTCTTAGATTCGCCTTTTTTCAGCATAATTTTTTCAAAACCTATGAGCTGCTTCATCGGTGGGGTAATGCTTCTCACTTTATCATGAATGTATAATTGCACCACTTCTTCACCGTCATAATCACCTGTATTTGTAATTGTCGCACTTAAAGTGATAGTTCCATCCATTTTTAATTCATCTGCACTGGCTTTTACATCACTGTACTCAAACTCGGTATAACTTAGCCCATAACCAAAAGGATATAAAGGTGAATTTGGAGTATCTAAAAATTCAGATTTAAACTTTTCGAAACCTTCTACTTCTCCCGGTCTACCGGTTCTTTTCATTGCATAGTACACTGGTACCTGCCCGACATTTCGTGGCCACGATGCGGTAATTTTTCCTGAAGGATTATAATCTCCGAAAATAACATCTGCAATAGCATTTCCTGCTTCAACACCAGGATGCCAAACCTGAAGAATATCGATATTCATTTCTGACTCCTCTGAAATATTTAGAGGACGGCCACTCATTAAAACCAGTGCCATTGGCTTACCGGTTTTAGCTAATTCTCTAATCAGTTTTTTCTGACTTTCAGGAATCAACAAATTGGTTCTACTCGCTGCTTCACCACTCATCTCAGTCGCTTCACCAACAACGGCAACGATTACATCCGATTTTTTAGCTACTTTCAAGGCTTCTTCCAACATTTTTTCTGGAGAAGTTTCGCTTATCTCAGCACGCGGTCCAAATACATTGATATTTTCAGCTAATTGCGCATCATCTGTAATATTCGCGCCCTGGGCATAAGTCACTTTTGCTTTTGGTGCTACATTTTTAACACCTTGTAGAACAGGAACAGAAAGTTGTGGATTACCTGTTGGCGCCCATGTTCCTAACATATTATTCTTATTATTCGCTAAAGGACCGATAAGAGCAATTTTAGCATTTTTCTTAAGTGGAAAAACACCGGCATCTTTCTTTAACAACACAAAAGAATGCGCCGCTACTTTTCTGGAAAAAGTCCTGTTTTCTTCAGAAAGAATATCCCTTTCAGGTCGGCTTTCATCTAAATATTTATAAGGATCATCAAAAAGACCAAGCTTATATTTTGCTTCTAAAATTCGGCGTGCGGCAGTTGTAATTTCTGCTTCGGTAACTTTTCCTTCATCCAAGGATTTTTTAAGGGTTTTTAAATAACCTTCACCAACCATATCCATGTCTAAGCCGGCTTTTAATGCCAAAGCTGAAACGGCCTGAAGATCTCCCATACCATGAGCAATCATTTCGTTTAAAGAGGTATAATCTGAAGTTACAAAACCTTTAAACCCCCAGCGGTCACGAAGTAAATCGGTTAATAACCATTTATTTCCTGTTGCCGGCACACCATCTACATCGTTAAAAGAACTCATTACACTTTCTGCCCCGGCATCGATAGCGGCTTTGTAAGGTGGCAGATATTCATTAAACATTTTTACCCTACTCATATCTGTCGTATTATAGTCACGACCAGCTTCTGAAGCTCCGTATAATGCAAAATGCTTTACGGTTGCAATCATGGTATTTTCTTTAGCAAGATCATCACCCTGATAGCCCTCTACCATGGCTTTTGCGATTTGAGAACCTAAATAAGGATCTTCTCCTGCGCCTTCAGCAATTCTTCCCCATCTTGGATCGCGAGCGATATCTACCATTGGTGAAAAGTTCCAGTTTATCCCGTCTGCGGTAGCTTCCTGAGCAGCAATTTCAGCAGTTTTTTTAATCATTTCCATATCCCAGCTTGCTGCAGTTCCTAACGGAATTGGAAATGTGGTTTTATAGCCATGGATCACATCAGAACCGATAAGCAATGGAATTCCCATTCGCGTATCATTCACGGCATAATCCTGGGCTACTCTAATCTTTTCGGGACCGGAAACACCAAACAGTCCGCCTACTTCACCATTTTTAATTTTTTGTTGCACATTATCGCTCACCACTGCACCAGTAGCAACACCTCCACCGGGAGTAAGCAGGTTAAGCTGACCAATCTTTTCTTCAATGGTCATTTTCGCTAAAACCTCATCGACTTTAGCATCCATTTTAGACTTATCTGTTTGCGCCTGAAGGTTTTTTGTTGGGGCAAAAAAGCATCCTGTGATTAGCGAAAATGTGATTAAACTTTTCTTTATCATGTATATATATTTAGGGTTGAACTAACTGTTATTCTATAGGCTTGCCACGCATTCTTTCGAAATTTTTGTAAGCATTTTCTATACTCTTTTCTGAAGCCTGCTCAAATTCTTTTTCGGTAACATTATAATACTGCTGAACAGAATCCAGTTTTTGCTTCATCATTTTAATTTCTTCCTGATATTTGGGATTATCAATCAGGTTATTTTTTTCGTTTGGATCTTCCTGAAGATCATAAAATTCCCAGGCATCATTATCATCATAAAAGTGCATGATCTTATAACGATCTGTTTTAATTCCGTAATGACGTTTTACCATGTGAAAGGCCGGCCAATCATAATAATGATAGTAAATCGCATCACGATCCAGTTCCTTTTTATTTCCGTAAACCACTTCTTTAAAAGAGATTCCCTGCATATCTTTTGGAATTTCAATTCCTGCTACCTCTAAAAACGTAGGTGCAAAATCAAGATTTTGGGTCATGACATTTACTTCAGATTGCTGCGGAATTTTCCCAGGAAGCTGCATTAGTAAAGGCATTCTAAATGAAGGCTCGTACATAAATCGTTTATCAAACCATCCATTTTCACCTAAATAAAAGCCTTGATCTGAAGTATACACTACCAGTGTATTTTCATCTAATCCCTGGGCTTCCAGATAATCTAAAATCTTCCCAACACCCTCATCTACAGAAGCTATGGTTGCCATATAATCTTTTAAATAACGCTGCCCTTTATATCTGGCCAAAGCTTCCCCATGTAAATCCTGTTCCCAAAACGCATCATTTTCCGGTCGGTAAGCTGCATTCCATTGTTTACGCTGCTCGGCAGTCATACGATCAAAATCGTTTGTCCATGGATTACTTGCTAACTCATCTGTACCTTTAGCCCTGCTCATTTTAAGATCATGACCTTCGTACATATCTTTATAGATCGTCATAAGCTGTTCTTCCGCTGCTTCCTGGTTTTCAAAATTCGGGAAATAAGAATCTGGCAAAGGAAACTGAATAGAATCATACTTATTCACGTGGCGTAGCGCCGGCATCCAGTTACGATGTGGTGCTTTATGTTGTACCATTAAGAAAAAGGGCTTTGATGTATCGCGTTGTTTTAACCAATTCAAGGAATAGTCTGTGATCAAATCTGTTGCGTAACCTTCAACTCTGGCGGTATCATTTTCGGTAATAAAATCGGGATTATAATATTTCCCCTGATCCTCTAAAATTTTCCAGTAATCAAAACCGGCAGGTTTTCCAGACAAATGCCATTTCCCGATCACAGCCGTTTGGTAACCATTATTTCTAAAGATTTTAGGCATGGTTTGCTGGGTATTATCAAACTGCTCTCCATTCATCCTAAATCCGTTTTCATGGCTATGCTTGCCGGTTAAGATAACTGCTCTACTAGGTCCACAAAGGGAATTTGTATTATAGTTTTGGCGAAAAATCGCTCCGTTTTTAGCCAGTCGGTCGATATTAGGAGTTGGTGCCAGTTTTCCAATCTCACTTCCGTAAGCGCTAATGGCTTTAACAGCATGATCATCGGCCATAATGAAGACGATATTAGGCTTTTTAGCAGCCGAATTTTCTTCACCAGTAGTTTTCTTTTCTTCTTTACAGGAAAAAAAGCTGATCAGAATAACAAAATATAAGCACTTTAGTTTCATCATTTCTGTTTTTTCTGACTTAGTAACCAAGAATACAATTCGGGATTGTTATAGGTTTCTGTCCAGCTGTTGTGATTCGCAAAAGAATAAATAGTAAATTTTACATTTTCGTTTCCTATTTGTCTTAACGCCATCACCATTTTATTGCTGTTCTCTGGTAAGACTACATTATCCATCGCACCATGAAATACCCAAATAGGCATGTTTCTAAGGTGTTGCGCATTACGGTAAATTGGCCTGTAAATCGCACCACATACAGGGGCCATCGCTGCAAAAAGTTCTGGGTACTTACCACCGGTTGCCCAGGTACCGTAGCCGCCCATACTTAAACCAGTTAGATATACACGGTTTGGATCGATTCGTTCTTCTTTAATAATTTTCTTTACCAATGCAGCAACTTCATCGGGTTGCCAGTAGGTTTCAGCTGGACATTGCGGAGCTAAAATGACAGCGTCAATCTGGTTACCATCTTCTAAATACTGAAATGGGCCGTTTACTTTTACCTTCTGAAGGTCTGTTCCCCTTTCTCCCGCGCCATGAAGAAATACGATTAAAGGATAATCTTCCTTCGATTTTTTATAGGTTTCAGGTTTATAAAGCAGATATCCCATATCTACAGGAATCTCTACTTTTTCTTTAAACTGATTTTCTGAAATATCTGCAGTTTGTGCTTCCGCCGCAATTCCGAAAAACAGAAAAAATCCTGCCAATACAATATTCGGTATTTTCATATTCAATTTTTTAAAGTTTTCTATAATCGGATTGCCATTCCATTATCTATTGAAATCGAGTTTTTCCAGTCCTTTTTGAACTTCAGGAGCACTCATAAATAAGTCCCAAATAAGTCCGCTTCGATAATTTTCGATCATCACTATGATAGGCCCCTGATCGATCGCTAAATATCTTTCCGCTACCCAATCACCCGCGTCTAAACTAAAAGCATCGTAAAAACCAGCAGGTCCCCAAAGCAAATCATGCTGATCTTCGTAAAAATACCTAATCGCTCTTAAGGATTCTTCTGGCGTATAGGGAATAGAACTTACGGCTGCGGTTGGAGAAACCACTCCACGATCGTCATCTGGTGAATGTGCAGCATAGCCTACACTACCATCTTCATTTTTGGTATAACTGGCGGTTAATCCCCAGCTATTTTCACTATAGGTCTTAGAATTATTAGGATTTTCCTGTGCATATTCATAATTGATCTTGCTATGGTTTACGTTTAAATCCCAATAGTTGGCATAGCGGTCACTAAGTCCTTTAGGATTTAATCCTAAATACGAATAATGTGCCCAAAATAATGGCCCAGCTTTGTCACCAACCGTGTTATATTTTAAAATTAGCGGAATTCCGTATGCTTTTTTATCAGTGGTAATATTACCGCCCCTGGCCCATCCCTGGTGATAAACTTCAGGTTTAATGGCATGTCGTGGAGAACTGGCAGCCATGATATAAGTAATAAGGCATTCGTTGTAGCCTTCAATCATAAAGTTTTTTTCGAATTCATAGTCTGGTGACCAGTGCCAAAAGATTCCGTTTTTATTGTTAGTGTACCAGTCCCAATCAATATTCTGCCACAATTTATCGAATTTAGCAGCTACGGCTTTTTCTTCTTCATTACCATCTTGTAAATACTGGCGCACAACAATAAACCCCTGGGCTAAAAATGAGGTTTCTACAATATCGCCTCCATTATCTTTACTGTCTGAGCCAAATTCTTGGGTACCGGCAGTCCTACCATTGATCCAGTGTGGAAAAGCCCCATGATATTTTGGTGTTTCTTCTAGAAAAGTAGCTATTTTATCTAGTCGCTGTACGGCCTCATCTCTTGGTATAAAGCCTCTTTCTATTCCGGCTATAATGGCCATTAAACCAAATCCAGATCCACCTGTAGTAACGATGTCTGGATCATTTTTTGCGTAATCTCCGTTTGGATGATAGCGCTCCCTGGCCATTCCACTATTAGGTTCAGCAAAATCCCAGAAATATTTTAAAGCTTGTTTCTGAACGGTATCCAGTAAGGCTTCTTCACTCAGTTTATTGGAATCCTGAGTTAATTCTTTTGTTGAGTCTTCTGATTTATTTTTTGAAAAGTCGTTGCATGCGGTAAATGCAAAAACTAAAAAAAGAAGATATATAAGGTGTTTATTTAGATTCATCGGTTAAGCTTGAATTAAAAAAGGTGTTTCAGAAAGCTCCCGAAACACCTTTTCAATAGAATAATTTATTAGTATCCAGGATTTTGTTTTAACAAACCTCCTGAAAGGCTTATTTGATCCTGCGGAATTGGAAAAACTTCGTTTTTACCAGACTGAAAACCGAGAGGACCAAAAACTTCTTGGCCCCTACCCTGGCGAATCACATCAAAAGTTCTATCGAACTCCATGGCTAGTTCCAACCTTCTTTCCTTCCAAATAGTTTGTCTTAATTCTGACTGTGAAGTGGTAGTTATAGCTGGTAATTCTACTCTTGACCTAACTTGGTTCAAACTTTCAAGAGCTGCATTCGCATTTCCTAATTCATTATTAGCTTCAGCATTCATAAGTAATACTTCAGCATAGCGTAGTAAAATTAAGTTTTTATCTAGTGCATTTGCTGCCACTGGACCAAAATACATTTTTTCACTGTAATAAGGATTGGGAGCATTCTCACTAACTACTGCAGTGATATTCGGATCGTCTTCATAAAGATAATTATCATACATTTCTTCCCCACGGAAAATAACTGTCGCATCTTTACGAATTTCGTCTCCTGCAGCATCAAAAGCGTCTACTAAGCTTTGGGATGGTACATCGAAGCCCCAGCCCCATTGTCCTCGTACGCCATGATGCTCGGCCAGGTTATTAATACCTAGATTTTCTGCAGAATTTCCTTGAACTTCGAAAATCGATTCTACTGTATTTTCATGATCTATTCTCCAAAGCTCTTCGTAATTTGGATGCAGTGCAAACTCTCCTGAAGCTATAACCTCATTTGTAAGATTTAATACTTCTTGCCAGTTGCCCTGATACATCTGTGCTTTCGCCAATAGCGTTTGCGCAGCTCCTTTGCCAATCCTTCCTACCTGAGGTGGATTTACTGGTAGAAATTCAGATGCGTAAGTAAGATCTTCTACTATAAAATCGTAAACTTCTTGCTTAGTATTTCTTACCAATAAAGCTTCCTGATCATTAGGGTCGGTATCCTCAGTAATTATGGGTACACCACCAAAAACTCTTACTAATGTGAAATAATGATAAGCTCTAAAGAAACGAAACTCTGCCTCATAGGCAGGTATGCTATTCTCACCCAAATCATTAGCAGGATTATTAACAATATTGATCCCCGTATTTGCTGTGGCAACGCCTTTATAATTAGCTCCCCACAAACCGGCTACGGAAACATCTGTAGCATCATGAGTAAAATTATCTAATTTATTTTTATCTGAGCCAGTATCCCCTGGAGCACTTCCTTTATCCGCATCGTCTGATGGGATACTAAAGACTCCCGAAAAAGAAAAAGAATGCTGACTATAATCTTGTAGATGCGAGTAAGAAGCTACTATTGCCTTATTAACATTGGCTCCCTGAAAATAACCACTTCCAGTAGTAGCCTGCCCCTCTGGTTTTACCTCTAAATAATCATCTGTACACGAAACCACTGTCATCGCAGAAACTACGAAAACAACTTTGGCTAAAATTTTATAATGAGTTCTCAAATTTTTCATAGTTTAATGTTTTTAAAAATCAATATTTAATCCAAGTAAGAACTTACCAGTTGTAGGATAAGCATTTAGTTCTAACCCACTGTCCAATACTCCTCTAGGAAGTTCAGGGTTAAATCCACTGTATTTAGTAAAAGTTAGCGGGTTTTGGGCTACAGCATAAATTCTCAAACGGGATAAATTTATATATTCTACAATTTTATCACTGAAGTTATAACCTAACGTAATATTGTTTACTCTAAGGAAATCACCATCTTCTAAATAATAATCAGATGGAAGTGGTACTTCGTTAAAAGCTCTTGGACCTGCAGAGGCCTCAGTTGGCACTACATTACGTTCTGCAAATAAATCGGCATCGATGTTTTCACCACTAAAGCGCTGTGCTCTTAAACCATTAAATACTTTATTCCCAACATTACCAAATAATGAAGTAGAAAAATCTACTTGCTTATAGGTAAATCCAAGATTAATACCATAATAAAAATCTGGTTGGTACGATCCCATATATTGTCTGTCGGCCTGGGAAATTGTTCCATCACCATTAGTATCTACATATCTAAAATCACCAACAGAAGCAGCAGGCTGTGCACTATTACCTATTTCTTCCTGAGATTCAAAAATACCATCAGTTTTATAAAGCCAAAAAGTTCCTAATTGATTTCCCTCTACAGTTCTGGTAACTATTTTCCCATTTTGTAAATCTCCACTATCAATAAAAGGAGTTGCATTTGCTACAACAGGATTAATTTTGGTAAGTTCATTTTCGTTCTTAGTAATATTGAAACCAATATTATAGCTAAAATCACCGCTTTCTGATTCATCCGACCAATTTAAACCAAATTCTATACCTTTATTTTCAATACTTCCTGCATTGGTTACGAAGTTATCATCACCTGAAGTTTGTGGTAGCGCTAAAGGAAAAAGAATATCTTCAGTAGTCTTCTTATAATAAGTTACTTCCCCTCTCAACTTACCTTGGATTAATCCAAACTCAACACCTAGGTCCAATTCTTTTGTAGTTTCCCATTTAAGGTTTTCATCATATTGCTGAATAGACGATCCTCCAATGGCTACACCAGATGGAAAAGGATATGCTGAAAAATCTATTAGCTGAAGGAATAAACCAGAATTTATACGATCATTTCCTACTAAACCATAACTACCTCTAACTTTTAAATTGCTAATGAAATTTTGATTGCTGAAGAAATTTTCATTATCAATATTCCAAGCAACACCAAAAGATGGGTAGTATTTTATACGCTGAGATTCTGCAAATTTTGATGACCCTTCTCTACGTATGGTGGCGTTAAAAACATAGCGTTTATCAAAATTATATAGTAATCGCGAGAAATAAGCAAGACGCGTGGACTTGTCACCACTATTTTCAACTTTTTGTCCTTCTTGCTCTCCAACATTCAAATACAAAAGATTATCCGATGGTGGCACTCCTCTTCTTGAACCTTGTAAAAACTCTGAAGAGAAACGCTCTGCTGTTAATCCTAATGTTAGATTTATATCATGCTTTCCAAACTTCTTATCGAAAGTTAAAAAGTTATCCCAGTTAAAACGCTCTTCATCTACATCGCGAACAGTTAATTGCTGATTTTGATTATTTATCTGGACTCCACTTTCATTTTCCACATTATAGCTTGCACCATAAGATCTAATCTTTTGTCTTAAAACATTAACCCCTAAACTAGAGCGGAAAGACAACCAATCTACAACATCAAGCTCCCCCCAAACATTACCAAGAATCCTAACCTGCTCATTTACAGATTGATTATTCTCAATTTCTGCTATTGGATTTCCAACATTATTTAAGTTAGTAGTTTGATAATTACCCTGAGCATTTCTTACTGATAAAAAAGGTGCTTGTTTATATGCACTAGTAAAAGCACCGTAAGGAACACCATCTATTGCATAAGCCGATGTTGAAGGCGCAAAACCTCTCTCTCTAGCCAAGCTCAAATTGTGCCCTATACGCAAATTTTCATCGAGGTGATATGTATTATTTAAACGAACTGTTAAACGCTCGTATTTATTATTTTTTAAAATTCCCTCTTCATCCATATAATTGGTAGAAACAAAATAATCGATATCGTCTTTACTCCCTGAAACAGATAAATTATAGTTCTGGAAAAATCCATCTCTTGTAATTTCATCCATCCAGTTGGTCGTCTTTAAATTACCAATTTCAGCTTCACTAAAAGCCGGATCATTGCCTCCTCTTACTAAAGCCTCATTGGTATATCTTGCGTATTCCTGAGCATTAGCCATATCTACTCCATTTACAAGAGTATTTATACCCGTCTTAGTGGAAAGAGAGATGTTCATTTTTCCCTTACCTGATTTCGTGGTGATTAAAACGACACCATTTGCCCCTCTCGCACCATAAATGGCCGTTGAAGAAGCGTCTTTTAAAACGTCAAAACTTTCGATGTCTGAGTTTGCTATACCACTGATATCTTGTGTAATTACACCATCAACAACATATAATGGATCTGCACCTCCAAGAACAGAAATCGACCCTCTAATCCTTACATTACCCACGGATCCTGGCGATCCGTCATTGATTACCTGAACTCCGGCAAGTTTACCTTGAGCGGCCTGCAGTGCTGAAGTCGTTGGTGAGTCATTGATTTCTTCTCCTTTAAGGTTACTTATAGTTCCCGCAAGATCACGAGATTCAGCCTTACCATAACCAATAACAACGACCTCGCTCAATGCGGCAGCTTCTTCCTGCAATGTAATGTTGTATTCATTTGAAGAACCAACAGTAATCTCTTTAGGTTGAAACCCTAAAAAGGTAACCTTAAAAATATCGCCTTCTTCAACACCTTCTAACGTGTAATTACCGTCGAAATCTGTTACGGTAAAAATTTCTTTACCCTGAACTTTTAATTGTGCACCAGGTAAAGGTACCGCGGTACTATCGGAAACAGTACCACTAATAGTTTTGGTCTCTTGTGCCATACCTATATAGGATAGAAGCATGACAAAAACAGTAATTAATTTAAATTTCATACAGTTTAGTATTTACTTAATTTTAGCGAAATATACAGGTAGATTGTATTTTAACGCAAACGATATAGTACACATCCTATACATCAATTAAAAAGAAGATTTAAAAAACTTATTATCAGTTATTTAAAAAATATTTGAAGTAAAATAAAATACCGTAAAAATGACTATGATGTAGTATTGATGTAGTACTAAATTCTAAGAAATGACGGTTTTTTTTAAAATTTTAGAATTTCTTAATAAGAAAATTTGTCAGATTCTCGGTTTTATCCAAATCCATTTTTTTACGAAGACGGTAACGATGAACTTCCACTCCCCGAACAGAAATCCCCATTAGTGGTGCAATTTCTTTTGAAGTAAGATTCATTCTAAGGTACGAACAAAGTTTTAAATCTTTGCTTGTTAAATTGGGATAGGCATCTAAAACATCTTTGAAAAAATCTTCATGGATTTCATTAAAATTAGTCTCGAATACCTGCCATTCATCTTTGCTTTTTACGGCACCATTAATCTTATTCATAATATGTTTTAAGCGATATTCATTAATTTTGGCTTTATCTTTATTGAGCTCCCCCTGAATTTCCATCAACACTTCATTTTTCTTTGCGGCCATCATGGTAGTGTTAGCAAGTTCTTTTCGTTTCATATCAATTTCATCCATAAGGCGTTCCCGCTCTAAACGGACTATGCGTTCTTTATGCTCTTTTTCAAATTTTTGCTCAATAATCAGTTGATGTTTTTTCAGTCGTCTTCGGTTATACAGAAAAATTAGCCCTACTCCACTAATGAACAATAGCATATAGATTCCCTTCATCCAAAAAGACAAATACCATGGTGGTAATACTGTAAATTCAAATGTTTTAAAGTCTTTGCCATTGGTGCCAAAAGGATATATTTCAAGACTATAATCTCCATAATCTAAGTTCTGAAAAATCAACTCTCCATTTTCTACAATCCCGCTAACGGTATCATTACCCACCAAACGATAAGCGATATTTCTAGAATCTGAAAATGGAAGCCCCAAATCCAAAGTAACCAAACTGGCATGCTTATGTGGAATATTTGGTTTTTCCATCAAGCTATATGTCTTATTTGCATCTTGAAAGCCGGCAACAAAAGGTTCTGCTATAAATAATTGATGCTGTTCTTTCATTAATGCAGCCAGATCTACACGGGCAAAACCATCTTTAAGACATATATAGTAAATAGAGTCTGAAACCGCAGTCATCTGCTCATATCCCTTCACTAAGCGATTTTCAAGACGCCAGGCAGGTAAGCTAAACTCTTGATCCTTTAAATTTGTAAAAAATAGATCATCACTCTGAGTATTTATAAACCAGTACTTACTATCATGCTCTTCAAGAAGTTTAAATCCTTTTAAATCTCGAAGTTCTTCAAAAACTTCGAGACGATCTTTAAATACATTATAGCGGTACCAGTTTTGATTAGAGTACACAGCGATTTGATTGTTAATACTATAAATCTGAGAATTAAAATGTTTCAAGCTATCTAAGCTTGGGACATCCTGTACTCGAACTGCTTTATTGAGTTTCTCTGAAAACTGAACTCTATAAATTCCTTCGTAAGGATGGGCTGCCCATAAAACATTCTCATTCTCAAAAACCATTTTCTTAACCGGGAAGCCTATATTATCAATCTTATAGAACGAAGAATCGGTTACCACACCAATCCCGGTATAAGTACCTACCAAAATCTGATTTTTTGGCGACAATGTGGTATGAAAACTTCCGGTAGAATTGTCCAAAATTTTAAGTTTATTATTTAAAATCTCAAAAGTTGAAGAATTACTATTACTGATAACCTTATCCCCAATCTTCGCCAAATTCCAGGAATGTCCTTCTCCACCTTCTATCAAACGCAATCCCGACTCATCTAAAAAATAAACCCCGGTATTACTAGCCAGGTATATCTTATTTGATTCTTTAATTAAATCGTAAACAGCTCCCAGTTCCCCCGTGGTATTTGTATAAAATTTAATAGGGGAATCTATATCCATTCTGTCTATACCATTATCTAAGCCCAGCCATAATTGACCTTTAAAAACATCTAAAGCCAGAACAGTATTATTTTGCAAGCCGTTGGATCTGTTAAACACCTGGATTCCTTCGTTATTTCTATTCCATTTTAGAAAACCATTTTTTAAAGTTCCGATGATAAGATTCTCATGATCGAGACTTAAAATTTTATTTAATTCAGATTTTTCGATAGCATCATTAAGGTTACCTGGCATTAAATTGAATTCATCATTCTTTTTATCTAAATAAAAAATTTGTTCTCTGGTACCCGCAATTAATTGATCGTTATGGACCTCTAAATCAGCGATAGTATTCCCAGTCAATTTTGAGGAAGGCTCAAAAAATTGTAGTTTATCAGCATGGTTTAAAAAAAAGATTCCATCTCGACCTTTAGCTACCCAAAGCTTATTTTGAAAAACCTTCATCCCTGTAAAAACACCGTTGGAAATTTTGATTATTTTATCCCCATCGTACTTATACAAAGCTCCAAAAGATCGAAAATAAATACTGTCGTTATAGGCCATGATTCCCCAAAACTCCTCGTCCCCTAACGCTATATCCTTAAATAAAGGATTTAAGGAATGATATGAATATCCCCCCATATCATTTCTTTCCCAATACCCGAATTCTCGATAAGATCCTGTAAAAATTTTGCCTTTATAAGCATAGACTGAACGAATAATGGCACCAGAATTTAAACTGAATAATTTCCAGGTCTGTCCGTTAAAAATTAACAGGCCTCTATTGTTTGCAACGTAAATCATACCCGTTTCATCTATAGAAATATCCCAATTTTGGCTGGCAGCATCATAGGCTATAGATGAATAGTTTTGTATAGGTGGATTTAGTTGTTGAGCAGTAGAACAAAAAGAATGAAAAATACTAATTATTAGTACGATACAGCAAATAGTACTTCTAATATAGAAACCATTTGTGCAGGTAAAAAATTTTGCTTTCATACTTCAAAAATACAATATTTTATTACTTCTGAAATCATTCTTATAAAAACTCAAGTTTAATATTGGATTTAATCCGTTTTATAGGAATATTTCCTATTTTTGAAGAAATTGATTTTTGGAATGAATTACGATAGAATAAAAGAAAAACTAGAAATTCTGGCCGATGCTGCAAAATATGATGTCTCTTGCTCAAGTAGTGGCAGCAACCGAAAAAATAAGAATAATGGTCTTGGAGATTCTTCCGGTATGGGTATTTGCCACAGCTATAGCGAAGATGGACGCTGCATTTCACTCTTAAAAATATTACTGACGAATCATTGTATTTATGATTGTGCTTACTGTGTAACTAGAAGAACTAATGATATTAAGCGGGCTGCCTTTAAAGTACAGGAAGTAGTAGACCTGACCATAAATTTTTATCGCCGCAATTATATAGAAGGACTTTTTTTAAGCTCTGGTATTTTTAAAAATGCCGATTATACGATGGAACGTTTAATCAAAGTCGCCAAAAAGCTAAGAGAAGAAGAAAATTTTAATGGCTATATTCATTTAAAATCGATTCCTGGTGCGAGTGATGAACTAATGAGAGAAGCTGGATTATACGCAGATCGCCTAAGCGTTAATATAGAAGTTCCTACAGTATCAGGTTTAAAGCTGCTGGCTCCGGAAAAAAAGCATGAAGATTTCACAAAACCAATGGAGAAGGTTAAAAATGAAATTATTCAGTTTAAGCAAGAAAAAAAGTTTCTAAAAAGTACGCCTAAATATGCTCCGGCCGGGCAAAGCACTCAAATGATCGTAGGAGCCACCGGAGAAAGCGATAGGGATATTATGTACTCTGCCAATTATTATTATAAGCAATATAATATGAAAAGGGTATATTACTCTGGCTACGTTCCCATTTCTACAGATCCAAGGCTTCCTTCTATTACCTCACAGGTACCAATGCTACGGGAAAATAGATTATACCAAACAGATTGGCTATTACGATTTTATGGTTTTGATATTCGGGAATTGCTTAATAACCACCATCCAAACCTTGATTTAGATATCGATCCTAAATTAAGCTGGGCCCTTAGGAATCAGCATTTATTTCCCATCAATATCAATTTAGCAGATAAAACTATGCTGGCCAGAGTGCCTGGTTTAGGAATGCGATCAGTTCATAAAATCATCCAGGCAAGAAAATATAGAAACTTGAATTGGGAACATTTAAAAGCCATTGGTGTCGCTTTAAATCGCGCTAAATACTTTATCGTTTGTAATTCCAGGTTATGGGAGAAGAAAGACTGGACTGCAGATCAGATAAAATCAAAAATATTAAAAACAAGCTCCGGAAAATTCAGGAAAGATTATTCAAACCAATTAAACCTGTTTGAACATGCCGTCTAGAATATTAATATATGATGGTACCTTTAAAGGGCTACTCACTTGCATCTTCCAGATTTATGAGGAACGCTTAAACGATTTCACAATTCATCCGGAAGGGTATAATCAAACCGATTTTTTTGCTAAGCATGAAGTGGTGGTTACAGATTTAGAAAAATCGGCGCGCGTTTTAAAAAGTTTTAAAAATTATACTTCAAAAAAAGCCGTGCATCGTATTTATCGTGCCTTTTTATCTGAAATTCCGGGAGTAGAACTTCTAATTGTTGAATTTTTTAGACATGTTTTTAGGCACAAATCAGACCTTTCTGATGATTTTTCATACCCACCAGTTCTAAAAATCGCTCAAATAGAAAGAAAAGTAGGAAGAGAAAAGCACCGAATGGAAGCTTTTATAAGATTTGAATTGCTAAAAGATGGAATTTTTTTCACAAAAGTTGCCCCAGATTTTAACGTTTTACCCTTAATTTTAAAACATTTTAAGAACAGATATGCCGATCAAAAGTGGGTGATTTATGATGAAAAACGACAATTTGGACTCTTCTACGATCTAAAAAAAGTAGTCACAATCAGCATAAATTTTGAAAAAAAATCAAAAAACAACCCTGATGTTCTACATGAAAACGAAATAAGCTTCCAAAAATTATGGAAATCATATTTTGAATCGACTAACATAAAATCACGTAAAAACACCAAATTGCACCTTCAACATGTACCAAAGCGTTATTGGAAATATTTAACGGAAAAGACTATATTCATGTAATGAAAATTAGTTTACATTTGTTCGTTCAACTAATTAAACATTATAACGATGAAAAAATTATTTTTATTATTTGCTGTAGCAACAATGACGGTTTCTATGTATTCTTGTAGAGAAACTACTGAAGAAAACGCAGAAGAGAACATGGAACAAATGGGTGAAGACGTAGAGAATAGCGTTGATGAAGCTGCTGATGAAACTGAGGAGGCAATGGATAAAGCTGGCGACAAGATCGAAGAAGCAGGTCAGGAAGTTGAAGACGAAGTAGAGAACAACGACGACATGTAATTCTCTCTTCCCTCGGGAAAAAATCTAAAAGCCACTCGTCGTAGTGGCTTTTTTTAGCTTAACATAAAATCAAAAACTAAATAATCATGAAAAAATTAATCTTATCTGTATTTGTTGTAGCATTCGCTTTTACTTTTCAATCGTGTAGAGAATCCACTGGTGAAAAAACAGAAGAAGCTGTAGAAGCCATAGGTGAGGATATCGAAAATAATGTAGAGCAGGCTGGTGAAAAAATAGAAGAAGGCGCTAATAAAGTAAAAGAAGAAGTTGATGAAGAGATTCATGAAACCGATGATGTAAATGGCGAAGAAGCCAATGATGATATATAAATTAGCGAGAGCGAATTATATGCCTGTTATAAATAAAAGAGGCTGCAAATTTTGCAGCCTTTTATTTTTTCCTTTCGATCACATAATTCACCATTAATTCTAAGGATTCTTTATACCGGGATTCTGGATATTCATCAAGTATTTTCAAAGCTTCTTGTTGGAAGAGAATCATTTGCGAACTCGCATATTCCAAACCTCCCTTATCCTTCACAAAAGCAATAACTTCTTTTACCCGTTTCTTATCCTTATTATGATTTTTAACCGAATTGATTATCCAGGCTTTTTCTTTTTTATCGGAATGATTAAGTGCATAAATTAAAGGCAAAGTCATTTTTTGCTCTTTAATATCGATCCCAGTGGGCTTTCCTATCTTTTCTTCGCCATAATCAAAAAGATCGTCTTTGATCTGGAAGGCCATTCCAATAAGCTCACCAAACCGACGCATGTTTTCTACATCACCTGAGTCTGGTTTTACCGATGCAGCCCCCAAACTACAGCAGGCTGCAATAAGCGTAGCTGTTTTTTGACGGATAATATCGTAGTAGACCTCTTCGGTAATATCTAAACGACGAGCCTTTTCTATTTGAAGCAATTCTCCTTCGCTCATCTCTCTCACCGCTACCGAGATAATCTTTAATAAATCGAAATCATTGTTATCGATAGATAGTAAAAGTCCTTTAGAAAGTAAGTAATCCCCAACGAGCACCGCAATCTTATTTTTCCAAAGTGCATTAATACTAAAAAATCCTCTTCTGCGGTTACTATCATCCACAACATCATCATGAACCAGCGTAGCTGTGTGAATAAGTTCGATGACTGAAGCACCTCGATAGGTTCGCTCGTTTACTTTTCCATCTGAAACCATCTTGGCGACCAAAAAGACAAACATAGGTCGCATTTGCTTCCCTTTTCGATTTACGATATAATGGGTAATTCGATTTAAAAGGGCGACTTTAGAAGACATGGATTGGAAGAACTTTTTTTCGAAAAGTTCCATTTCTCTTTCAACCGGAAGTTTTATTTGAGAGATTATCTTCATAAAGTCCGCAAAGATAGCTTAATTCATCAAATTGAAGATAAATTATGAGGCCGATTTATTGGCTAATTGCCCACAAGCAGCATCGATATCCTTCCCGCGAGATCGTCTTACCGTAACTGTAATGCCATTTTGCTCTAACAACTGCTGATACATAGCTGTTGCCTGCGAAGATGCCTGCTGAAAATCCCCATCATCGATAGGATTGTATTCAATTAAATTTACTTTACAAGGCACGAATTTACAGAATCTTACCAAAGCCATAGCATCCTTACGGGTGTCATTTACATCCTTCCAAACGATATACTCGTAGGTAATACGACTTTTGGTTTTGGAATACCAGTATTCTAAAGCCTCACGCAAATCTTCTAAAGGAAATGTTTCATTAAAAGGCATAATCCTGGTACGAACTTGATCAGTAGCGGCATGAAGCGAAACCGCTAATTTTATTTTAGCTTCATCGTCTGCGAGCTTTTTAATCATTTTAGGCACACCAGAGGTAGAAATGGTAATTCGCTTTGCAGACATACCTAAACCTTCGTCTGAAGTGATCTTTTCTACCGCTTTCATCACATTATTGTAATTCATAAGCGGCTCTCCCATGCCCATAAACACAATATTGCTTAAAGGACGATCAAAATACAATCGACTTTCATTATCAATCGCAACTACCTGATCGTAAATTTCATCCGGATTAAGATTTCGCATACGCTTTAAACGTGCTGTAGCGCAAAACTGGCAATCTAAGCTACATCCTACCTGAGAAGAAACACAGGCTGTTGTCCTGGTTGGTGTAGGAATAAGAACAGATTCTACCGTAAGATTGTCATGTAGTTTTACCGCATTCTTAATAGTCCCGTCGCTACTTCGTTGCATTTGATCTACACGAATATGATTGATCACAAAATTTTCGGCAAGCATGGCACGGGTTTGCTTAGAAATGTTGGTCATTTCGTCAAAATCATGAGCTCCCTTACTCCAAAGCCATTCATAAACCTGTGATCCTCTAAAGGATTTATCACCGTGCTCCACGAAAAACTCCTGAAGTTGCTTTTTGGTTAAAGCTCGTATATCTTTTTTCTTATTCTCCACAACACAAAATTACAAAGATTTTGAGGATATATTCATACCTCTTAAAATGCAAAAGGCCACAACTTTATGCGATTGTGGCCTTTTAACTTTTGTTCTTATTTCTTATAAGATTAACATGGCATCACCATAAGTATAGAATCTATATTTTTCTTTTACCGCCTCTTCGTAAGCTCTCATCATAAAATCATGACCCGCAAAAGCAGAAATCATCATCAATAATGTAGATTTTGGGGTATGGAAATTCGTCACCATACAGTTTGCTATACTAAAATCGTAAGGAGGAAAGATAAATTTATTGGTCCATCCACCAAACTCATTCAAAGTTTGATTGGAAGAAACCGAACTTTCTAAAACTCTCATTACCGTAGTACCAACTGCACAAACCTTACGTTTCTCTGTTTTTGCTTTATTGATGGTATGTACCGCATCGCCTTTTACGAAGGCTTCTTCACTATCCATTTTATGTTTGCTAAGATCTTCTACCTCAACCGGGCTAAAAGTTCCTAAGCCTACATGAAGGGTCACCTCTGCAAAATTAACTCCCTTTATTTCCAAACGTTTCAATAAATGCTTAGAAAAATGAAGTCCTGCTGTAGGCGCAGCTACCGCTCCTTCTTCTTTGGCATAAATTGTTTGATAACGTTCCTGATCTTCAGGCTGTACATCTCTTTTTATATACTTTGGTAGTGGTGTTTCTCCTAGTTCTTTAAGCTTTCTTCTAAAATCTTCATAAGATCCATCATAAAGAAAACGCAAAGTTCTACCTCTAGAGGTGGTATTATCAATAACTTCGGCTACTAAACTTTCGTCATCACCAAAATAAAGCTTATTACCAATTCTGATTTTTCGTGCAGGATCTACTAAAACATCCCAAAGTTTGGTTTCTGCATTTAATTCTCTCAATAAGAACACTTCAATCCTTGCACCTGTTTTTTCTTTATTACCATACAAACGAGCAGGAAAAACCTTGGTATTATTAAGAACCATCACATCTTCAGGATCAAAATAATCAATAAGATCTTTAAATTGTTTGTGCTCTATTGTTTGCTCTTTTCGGTTAAGAACCATTAGGCGCGCTTCATCTCTGTTTTCAGCTGGATACTCGGCTAGTAATTCCGGCGGAAGTTCGAAATTGAAGTTTGAAAGTTTCATTCCCATATTTGAATTTTTAAAGGCTGCAAATATACAACCTCAAAACAGGGGTTGTCAAGTAATTAAGCGATTATTTAGCATGGTATCAAAATTTATTCATCTTAATACTATAGAATTTTAATAAATACTCCCGTTTTTAAAAGGCTGGGATACTCTTTAGCCCTTTCAAATTTCTTATTTTTACACACTCAAAACACCTACAAAAATGAAGAACCTAATCTTTAGCATTAAGGCACTCTGCTGCTTTTTTGCGTATTTGACTACGCAGGCGCAAACCACACCAAACGACCATAAATACCAGACCTATTGTAATCCTGTAGACATCGATTATACCTACATGTCCCATTATGCCTTTAGAGGTGTTTCTTACCGTTCTGGTGCAGATCCTGCAGTGATCAACTTTAAAAACAGATACTATATGTTTGTCACCCGTTCTCATGGATATTGGGTTTCAGACGATATGAGCAGTTGGAAATTTATTAAACCACAAAGCTGGTATTTTAACGGAAGTAACGCCCCGGCGGCTGCGGTTAAAGATGATGAAATAATTGTGCTTGGGGATCCCTCGGGACATGGCGCTGTTATAAAAACCGATAATCCTGAACTTGGCGACTGGAAAACGACCTACAGCGTGATCCCTTTTGGGGTTCAGGATCCTGATCTTTTTGTAGATGATGACGGAAAAGTGTATCTATATGAAGAATCCTCTAACACCTATCCCATTAGGGGAATTGAATTAGATGCTGAAAACCTTTATGTTCCTATAGGTGAGGAAAAAGATCTTTTTACGTTACATCCAGACGAGCATGGCTGGGAACGTTTTGGGCAGGATCACAAATCTGATATTAAACCTTACCTTGAAGGTCCCTGGATGACCAAACATAACGGAACCTACTATTTAGAATACAGTGCACCGGGAACGCAATGGAATGTATATGCCGATGGAGTGTATACCAGTAAAAATCCACTTGGTCCTTTTGACTATGCTCCATACAACCCAATTTCTTATAAACCGGGTGGCTTTCTAACTGGTGCCGGGCACGGGAGCACCGTAAAAGATAATCACGGTCATTTTTGGCATTTTGCCAGTATGCCAATCTCTGTGAATTATAAATTTGAACGACGAATAGGAATGTTCCCCGCTGGTTATGAAGAAAACGGACAAATGTTTGTAAACACCACTTATGGCGACTATCCGCATTATTTACCGGATACCAAAGTGGAAGATCATAAAAATAGATTTTCAGGATGGATGTTGCTTTCTTATAAAAAACCGGCAACTACAAATTCGGTGATAAGAGGAGTGAAAAGAAAGGTTTTTGATGAAGCTGATTCTGGCTACATGCTAGAACAGGAAGCCCCAAATTATAGTGCTTCTAAACTTACCGACGAAAATATCAGAACTTATTGGGTCGCACAAAACAGTAGCGATTCTTTGTATGCTGAAATAGATTTAAAAGATAAAATGACGGTAAATGCCATTCAGATTAATTATCAGGATTTTAATTCTGAAATCTTTGGCAAACCAGACACGTTAAAATATCAGTTTAAAATAAAAGCCTCTTTAAATGGCAAAGATTGGGAAACTATAGTTGATTATTCAGAAAATCAACATGATCAGCCACATTCCTATATCGAATTGAAAAATGCTTCTGAAGCTCGATATATCCGTTATGAGAATGTATATATTCCTCATAAATATTTAGGAATTTCTGACATCCGTATTTTTGGAAAAGGACATGGAAAAGCTCCTAAAACTCCGGTTAAATTTTCAGTAAAAAGACAGGAAGACCGCCGAAATACCGACCTAAATTGGAAAGCGTCTAAAAATGCCATTGGCTATGTGTTATATTGGGGAATTAGCGAAGATCAACTTAATAATTCGGTTATGATTTATGAAAAGAATTCCTATGAACTACGCGCACTTAATATCGATCAACATTATTATTATCAGGTAGAGGCTTTTAATGAAAATGGTATCTCGAAGAAAAGTAAAATTCTAAAAACTGAATAACTAATTATCGATATTATATAAAATAAGAGCATGTTTAAAAAAACATGCTCTTATTTTATTTTTGTTTTAATACTCGCTTTATAGGTTTTTTGAATTTCTGATAAGCTTCAGGCAATTGTAAAAAAGGCTGAATTGTAAAGTTGAAGCTTTGATCGGCATCGAAAACCCAATAATTACCTGCCAATTTCCCGGTTTCACTACTAATATTGTCCTTAGTTATATTATTTATAGCAAACTGATGTTTATCTGAATTATACCAAACTCCTAATATCTTTAAATCTGCTTTATTAGAGTATTTAAGCCTTAAATATAGTTGGATTTCTCCTGTTTTTGTTTTTTAAGTTGAAGCTTTCAATAATAAAACCTTTCATTTCTTTGCGTAAACCGGTATCCGCTTTTACTAAATAACGTAGTTTGTTCCATTCCGATAAAATTTGACCATTTTCAATTCCGAAGAAAGAAGCCAATAAAAAAAAGAATAGTTTTACTTCTTCCATTAAGTATGGTTATTCATATCGATAATGACCGATAATTTTGTAATCAAAAAGGCAGTCTTCTATAACTTGTCCATTCCCAATATTATGTACAATCAAGTTTCTTTTTCTGTCATTAGATTTTTTATCTACTACAATCTCAATATGAGTTAAACCATTACCTAAATTCCACGCCACAACATCACCAGGATTATAGTCGGCTGCATTTTGGGTAATACTTTTTTCAGCTCCCGCTCTTTTAAAAAAAGTCATCAAATTAGGAACTCTTCGATGGTCTATATTTTTGTCGGTTCGCTTTAATCCCCAATTGTTCGGATATTTATCAAAATTATTTTTCATATCCTCATGAACCAATTGTTGTAAGTCTATATCTTGCTTTCTATAAGCTCTAATAATCACATCGGTACATACTCCTTTATTAGCAGGAATATCTCCATTGGGATAATCTATAAAAAATAGCTAGGATCATAACTTACCTTTTGTTGCGTAAGTTCTAAAGCACAATCTGACAAACTTTTTGGTTAATCCTGGGGTTGTGAAAAACCTACGAAGTTTGAAAAGAAAAATAAGATTAAAAGTACCTTTTTCATAAATCTGAAGTAATTAAGTAAACACAATCTCCCGATTGGAAATTAGCGATACTTAACAAAGTCCTTTAATCATAAATCGAAGAAATGCTCTTTACTTCTTAACGTAGATAAATCCTTTTTTATTGGATTGGAACATAACTTCTACCCGCTTATAATCATCTACTTCATACTTATCTGCATTCAGTAACTCTTGTTCGGTTAATTCAAACAGAGTACCTTCTACGTAATGTTTGGGATTTCCTGAATAGTCGATTATCGGATGATATTTTTCTCCGCTCAACGCTAAAACTTCCGGATCGGTAATCTCAAGCATTTAAATTTTATATCAGGAAACAATCATTTTCTACGTTTAAAATCCCGCCAAAAGTTTCGATTTGTACGTTCTCTTTTTGAAGCGTTCCGTAAGAAAATAAATAAGGCGCTTATTGAATTTTCAATCTTTCCAATAAGCTCTTATAAATGGTATCGAAGTTTATTATTCCTTAATTACTTTAAAATTCAGCTGTTCCAGGTCTGAATAAAAGTCAGGGTAACTTTTAGATACCACCATAGCATCCGCTATTATCACTGGAACTTTTAAAGCTATAGGTGCAAATGCCATAGCCATACGATGATCGTTATAGGTCTCGATTTCTACATTTTCTTTTAAAATTGCAGATGGCTTTAGCTCCAAATGCTCGTCAGAGATCACTACTTCCCCTCCTAATTTTTCGATTTCGTTTTTTAATGCCACCAATCGATCGGTTTCCTTGATCTTGAGTGTATGGAGCCCGGTTAGTTTGCATGCGGTTCCCAAACCAAGACAAGTTACTGCAATGGTTTGTGCGATATCCGGAGAATTTCTTAGGTCTTCAGTAATACTTGCCGGTTTAGAACATTTCGATTTTGTTAACGTAATGCTGTTTTCTTCAAAACTTGTTTCTACACCAAACTGCTTATAGATGTTTGCGAGACAAGAATCTCCCTGTAAACTTTCTTCCCTGTAATTCGATAATTTGATCTCAGCTTCTTCTGCGAGTGCCGCTATACTATAAAAGTAGGAAGCAGAGCTCCAATCTGATTCTACCGGAATCGTTTTTGGAGAAACCGCAGCACATGCTTCAATCCTAATGATATTATCCTCGAAACTTCCCTGAATACCTGAGCGCTGAAGCATTTCTAATGTCATCAGGATATACGGAGTACTGGTCACCTGCCCTTCCAGGTTAATGGTTAATCCCTCAGGAAGCGAAGCTCCAATAAGCATTAATGCTGAAATATACTGGCTGCTAATATTGGCCTGAAGGCTTACAGCATTGGCCTGAAGCTTTTTACCCTGTATTCGTATTGGCGGGTAACCTTCATTCCTTTCATAAGAAATATCAGCCCCCATAGATCGAAGCGCTTCTACCAGTAATTTAACAGGTCGCTCCTGCATACGCGGGCTACCGGTTAATACTGTTTCTCTTCCTTCCTGAACCGCAAAATAAGCTGTAAGAAAACGCATGGCAGTACCGGCATGATGGATATCTACCTCAACTTCATTAGAAGTCAAAGCTTTTTTCATCACCTGGGTATCATCACTATTCGAAAGATTGGAAATCTCAAGGTTCTTAAACAGCGATTCTATAATTAATAATCGGTTTGATTCGCTTTTAGATCCTGTTATTTGCAGCGCTCCTTTCACAGTTTCCTGTGAGTGCTTAAGTTTAAATTTCATGGAAGAGAAAATTGATAATATTATTTTTTTAGTTGCTCCTTTTCTTTTCTTCGGAACTGGCCGTAAGATACAATCATACCATATACGATCATTCCCAAGACCTGACCCACAACAAAAGTAATCATTTTCCCGTCTGCCATCCTATCCTGATAATATTCTTTAAAAGCCAGCCCTCCATAATCGATGACCATCATGACGATATTGTAAATAAGAACAAATAAAAAGCCTAAAATAGCAACAGACTTCCAGTACTTTTTACTGGACATAATTTCTTTAAACTTCATCTTACTTTAGCTTTTCGTTATTATGATGCCTGTTGTGATCTCTTTTAGTTTTAAGATCTAGTTTTTTATCGAAAGCTTCCTGTAAATCTACTCCGGTTTGATTAGCAAGACAAAGTACTACAAACACCACATCGGCGAGCTCCTCGCCAAGATCTTTTGCTTTATCGCTTTCTTTTTCACTTTGCTCGCCATATCTACGCGCAATAATACGCGCAACTTCACCAACCTCTTCGGTGAGTTGCGCCATATTAGTCAATTCATTAAAATATCTTACGCCGTGCTCTTTGATCCAATCATCAACGGCCTTCTGTGAGTTCTGTAGATTCATTTCTGTCTTCAATTTTAGACAAAACTATAGCTTCTGAATGTTTACTCACAATTTCATCGAAAAAGTTTTTTAAATATTCATAATCCGAAGATGCGTAAATGGATTTATTTAAATCTATCGAGGTTTCAATTCGTAGGAAGTTTGCACTCTGGGAAATGATGTATTTAAAATTCGCACCATCCTCATTCATTTTTACCATAGCACTCTCTGGTAATGATTCTACTTTATAACCTTTAGGAACCATAATATTGACGGTACTACCATATTTCATTGGGTAATTTAAATAAATAGGATAGGTTCGCTCTTCAGCCTTAAAAGGATTCTCATCCTCAGCCAAAAATAATAGCGGATTTATATATAATTTATCTCCAATGGCTTCGACCCCGTTATGAATTTCAAATTGATAAATCTCTTTAATATCGCTCCCTATTTGGTGCTCATTTTCTTTGGTTAGAGCTGAAATCAAAATATCACCTTTCCCCTCCTGAAGCATTTCTATATAATTATCCTGATTAATCCCACGATATTTATCTCGATGATTTTTTGCCGCCAATCTGTTATATACACCAGTACACTTTCCTTTTATTTTTAGATCTTCGGTGATCTGAAAGTTGAGATAATCCCACTTTGAAGACTTATAATTTGGTAATAAATACACCCAATCTGATTTTCCATCATCCTGAATAATTCTACCCTGCCAGTTCCTGGCGCGATCTGGTAGTTCTCCAGGTGCTGCATTTTTATCTGTGGCATCCAAAAGAATGATTTGTTCCCCTAATTGTACGCCCACGATCACGTAATTAAATCCAGAGCGTGTGGGAAAAACAGGAACCCCGTTACTTTTAGTGCTTAACAAAACAGGATAGGCCTGCAAACCAGCGTAACGGAGCATAGCCGTAAGCAGTAAGTTTATATCTCCAGTATTCCCGGTACCCTCTTTATAGGCCTTTCTAATTCCGTTTTCCGCCGTATAACCAATATAGTCATTCCACGCGATTTTACTTTTCACGAAGTTATATATAAGAATCAGCTTTTCTTCGGGATTCGCTGCTTCTGCTAATACCCCATCAATATCATCCTTGAAGAAATTACTTTTTCTTAGCTCTGTAGCATAGCCCCCTTCATCATAAATAGATTTAGACACATCATCCCAGGTATGGCTAAAATATTCCATAGGTTGATTAGGAAACTTGGTGTATTGTAACTCCCATTTTATCCTTGCAGCATAATTATCCAGGTAATCCACATACACTTCTTCTTTTAGCGCCGGGATATCTTCTTTTGCAATAGTATATACCTTTTGCAAATAATTTGTGCTTTGCGCATGCATATTAAAAGGTTCACTCGTTTGCGTTACAGGAACAAAAAGTGAGGCCAGCTGATTGTAATGTGATACAAAACCAAAAAATTCCGGAATTTCAACTTTAACTTCTATCTTTTTTATCGGGATCGTCGTTTGAAGCTCTGTGTCATCCAAAGAGGTTAAAAACGGACTACTTTTCTCGTATTCATATTCAATAACGCTACCTGGTTTTAGGGATGGCATCGTGAATTTAAAAGCTTTGCGGTATTTAGAAACCTCTTCATCAAAAATTTCATCTTTTCTTAATTTTTCTTCAACAAGTTGATCTCCTTCAAGGTTATAGGTATAGCCTTTAATGCCGTAAATTTTCTCATCATCACTACCGTTTATATAGGAATTTAAATTCACGGTCGCCCAATCGAACCCATCTTCATTATAAAGCTTAATTCTATAATGATATTTTGTTATTAGCGCAAAACCGGTATTTGAATTATATTCATAGAACGTGTATTGTTTTTTATACAATATCGCAGCGTCTGCATCTTTGTTTGTAGGATGTGCTGTTTCCTGAACCTCTTCTTTAGAGACCTTACCAAATTTGTAATTTTGTGCCTGCGCTGTACCTCCTATTAAGAGCAAGGCAATGAGATAAAATTTTAAATGCATAGTAGATAGTTTTTAGCCGTTTTTAACTAAAACAGCTTTTTGATTGCTTAACATGTTGATCTTGTTTAAAAACGCTCTAAAATCTTCGTATTTATCTGCTGGCCAATGTCCCTGGTTTACACTTAAAGAGCGCTTAACCACAAGAGTTCCCGGATGCTCGTTAGATTCTTTAACAGAGAGTTTAAAACTTCCAAAATCGGTATCTATGCTAATTGCTTCGGGTAGGGCCTCCACCGCATAACCTTCAGGAATTTTAAAATTGAATTGATCTTTATTAGTAAATCCACGTAAAATCTCAATAGGATAAAGTCTGTTTTCGTTACGTGATACTATATCTATTTCGGGCTCAATAAAATTAAGCGGCAGTAAGATCCTTTTACCTGCAGTGGTGTAAAATTTTTTACCGCTAAAAACTAATTCTTCTGAAAAACTAGCGTGCTCTTTATCGTTTTCAAACTTTAAATTATCAAAATGAATACCCTGTAAGTTTCCAAAAACCTCTTTATAATATAGGTTTTTATCTTTCTCTTTTTGTGTTTGTATATGGTAATTATTCCCGTAGGAAATGCCTTTGCTTTGCTTTTTTATACTGGCGGTAAAAATATCTTCAGAAAGGCCTATATCACATAGGGTTTCTTCAAGATTTATGGCACACTCATAGTTTGGGGTTTTCACAATTTCTCCACCTTCCTCTTTTATGAGTAATACATGACGATTATCTGTAAAATCTCCCAAATAATTAAATGGTAAGGACTGGCTGGTACATTCCAGCCAAACATCATTTTCTGCGATTCCCGGCACATTTAAAATAACATGGTTCCCCTGCATTGAGGCAAACTCAGGATCAATATCTTTTTGTTCTTCCCCGGCATAAACCACTGCATAGTTTGATTGAATACCCTGTGAAGCCAGTAAAGCTTTCATATAATTGGTTAGGCCTTTACAATCTCCATACCCCAAACGATCTACTTCAGTCGCTAAAATTGGCTCCCAGCCACCAATACCTAATTGCACACTAATGTAGCGGGTTTTACCCTGCATATACTCATAAATGAGTTTAGCTTTCTCGTAATCGCTCTCAGCGTCTTTTACCAGTTCTGAAATCTCGGCTTTTGTAACCGCATTTAACGCATCCCTGCCTTTAATAAGGTTTTCGTATTGCCACTTCCCAAATTCTTTCCAGTTATTGGCAGTCCCCTCTACCCCCATCAAACTAAACCTGTCCAGAGCGACTTTTACTTTTGGGGTCATGTCTGAAATCTGGGGACTATACGGCTCATATTTATAGGCCGGAATATGACTTACTTTATAGGATAACTCGAATTCGGTATTATTCTTTTCGAGTTTAATACTATCTAAATTAGACTCCAGATAACGTAGTGGTATATGCTTTGGATTTTTTAACTGGTATGAACCGGATTCCATACTTACAAAGTAACCATCAACTGGCTGAAAAGGCTGAATAAAAACAGTGGTAGACATTTGCACTTCACTCTCGTAAACCACCGTATAAGGATAACTCATAGGAGAATAATCCAGATAGCTCACTCTGTTATCTGAATATAAATTAGAAGAGCCTACCGCACTTTGATCTTTAAAATCCCGCTGTTTATACTTCTTGATCTCTGTGCCTTTGTTATCGTAAACGTAAACAGATTGTGACTTTATCTTGGCATCACCATCATCGTAAAAGTCGTAGGCATGGACATAACGATCGCCGTATTTATTAAGTACGGTAACTACTCGTTTGGTGGTAACCGTCATTTTATCTACATCCTCAACCTCAATTAAAATAGTCTCATCCCTGATAACCGCATTAGCATGTTCGGTAAGTTCTTTTTTTAGAATGATACTTTGGTAAGAATCCTGAGCATAACCAAGGATTCCACTTAGGAGCATAAAGCCTAATAAAAAAGATTTCATTGCAAAACTGATGATATTCGTTTTGCAATATATTAAAATTTTAAGAATTTTTAACTTTTATTTTTAGAATCCATTAAGATAGTTACTGGTCCGTCATTTAGCAGTGCTACCTTCATATCAGCACCAAATTTACCCGTTCCTACTTTTTTGCCCAGCTGTTTCTCAAAGCTTGCAATAAATTCCTCATATAACGGAATCGCCATATCCGGCTTTGCCGCTTTAATATAACTTGGGCGATTACCCTTTTTAGTACTTGCATGTAAGGTAAACTGGCTTACAATGATGGCATCACCTTTTACATCTAAAAGCGAGTTATTCATCACCTCGTCTTCATCATTAAAGATACGCATATTCACAATCTTTCTACAAAGCCATTCTATATCTTCTGAAGTATCATCAGCTTCTATGCCTACTAATAACAAAAGGCCTAAACCAATTTCAGCATTTACCTTATTTTCTATGCTTACAGAAGCATTGGTTACCCGCTGCAAAACTACTCTCATTTCTTATAATTATCCATTCTATAAGGCTCGTCCTCGCCTTCGATGATTTGCAAATAACTTTTATAACGCGACCACGGAATTTCCCCTTCTTCTAACGCATCTTTTACCGCACATTTTGGTTCATTAAGATGCAGGCAATTATGAAATTTACAATCTTGTTTTAATTCAAAAAACTCAGGAAAATAATTACCTAATTCTTCTTTTTCGATATCTACCACTCCAAATCCTTTAATTCCCGGAGTATCTATAATTCTGGCATCAAAACTAAGGTCGAACATTTCAGCAAAAGTAGTGGTATGTTGACCTTGTTTATGTTGCTCAGAAATCTCGAGGGTTTTTAAGTTTAAAGAAGGCTCCAGCGCATTGATCAATGTAGATTTACCCGTACCACTATGCCCTGAAAACATAGAGGTTTTACCCAACATCATTTCTTTTACCTTATCTACATTTTTACCGCTTTTTGCGGAGATGCCTATGCATTCATATCCAATATCACGATACAGCTTTGCCAGAAATTTTATTTCTAAAAGCTCATCTTCGTTATACGTATCGATTTTATTAAAAAGAAGTACGGCTTTTACATGATAGGCCTCTGCCGTAACTAAAAATCGATCGATAAATGTGGTAAAAGTGGGAGGATTATTTAGCGTTACCATAAGAAAAACCTGATCGATATTAGCCGCGATAATATGCGTTTGTTTAGACAGGTTCACTGAACGCCGAATAATATAATTATCACGGTCTTTAATCTTTTTGATGACCCCTTGAGTTTGTCCTGAAATTTCTTCAAGATCAATCTCTACCTGATCGCCTACCGCAACAGGATTAGTACTTTTAATTCCTTTTATTCGGAATTTCCCTTTGATACGGCAATCATAGAATTCACCATTCTCTGCCTTTACCTGATACCAACTGCCCGTAGATTTATAAACCGTTCCTTTCATTAAATAAATTTGTTTATTAACAAATTTTTAAGATATATTAGCGCCATTCAAATTTTTAACAAATGAACAAAATTACATTTAAACTACTCCTTGCTCTTACTATTTTAGTAGGCGCAACCGTGGAAGCTCAAACTAATTTATTTGAACATCCCGATTTCGAAACTATTGCTAAAGATCATAAATCTATAGCAATCATCCCATTTTCAGCAAAGGTAAGTCTTCGTCCTAAACAAATGAAAGAAATTACAGCAGAACAATTAAAGGAAATGGAAATGCATGAAGGACAATCCATCCAAACGGCTATGTATTCCTGGTTTTTAAAAAGAAGGAAGCGAGGTAAACTTTTAATTGAAGTTCAAGACCCAAATACTACAAATGCTATTTTGAATAAAAATGAAATTGATTTAAGCGTTACCACACCTAAAGAACTTGCAACATTACTAAATGTAGATGCCGTGATTACAGGTAAATTTGAAACAGACAAACCAATGTCTGATGGTGCATCTCTAGCTTTAGGACTTCTTGTCGGCTTTTGGGGAACTACAAATTCAGCTACCGTAAACATGAGTATAAACAATGCAGAAGATGGCGTATTACTCTGGAATTACAATAAACGTGTAGCGGGAAGCTTAGGCAGCTCTAATGATCAGCTAATCAATAAATTAATGCGAAAAGCTTCAAGAAGACTTGCTTATACCAAATAAAACAAAATTAAAACCCAAAATGAAAGGCTGTTCAGATCACCTGAACGGCCTTTCTTTTATTTTGGAAAATCAAGAAATCATTTCAATGCTTAGCTGTCTAAAATTGCCTGCTGATGATTAATTGATTCCTGGTGAACTGCTTTAAATAATTTTAAAACAAACTCTTCACTTAGTCCGTGTTGCTCACCTTCAAGCACCATCTTACCAAGGATTTCATTCCAACGTTTGGTTTGAAGAATCGCTACGTTTTGTGACTTTTTCACGTGACCGATATCTTCAGAAATTTTCATACGCTTCGCTAAAAGCTCGATTAACTGATTATCGGCAATATCGATTTTAGCCCTAAGATTCTGTAATTTATTTTGGTATTCTTCACTTTCAGAAACCTCTTTTCTGATCTTAAGATCTTTCATGATCTGCACCAAAGTTGCTGGTGTAATTTGCTGTTTAGCATCACTCCATGCATTATCCGGATCCCAGTGAGTCTCTACCATTAATCCGTCAAAATTAAGATCTAAAGCAGTTTGACAAAGATCAAAAATAATATCACGACGTCCCGCTATGTGAGAAGGATCTAAAATTAAAGGAAGATCCGGGAATTTATTTTGTAACTCGATTGCAATTTGCCATTCCGGATTGTTACGGTATTTCGATTTTTCGTAGCTGGAGAATCCTCTGTGAATTACCCCTAGATTTTTGATATCTGCAGTATACATACGCTCAACCGCACCTAGCCACAAAGCTAAATCTGGGTTTACAGGATTTTTAATTAATACCGGCTTATCGGTTCCTTTTAGCGCATCTGCAATTTCCTGAATAATAAAAGGAGAAACCGTAGTTCTTGCTCCAATCCAAAGAATATCAACATCGTGTTTTAAAGCCAACTCAACGTGATGCGGATTTGCAACCTCGGTAGTTGTTAACATTCCGGTTTCTTCTTTGGCCTTTTGTAACCATTTTAAACCTAAAGCACCAACACCTTCAAAATTCCCAGGTCTTGTTCTTGGTTTCCAGATTCCGGCTCGTAAAACTGTCGCATCGGTATCTTTTAACTGATGAGCGATTTTTAGCACCTGCTCTTCGGTCTCTGCACTACATGGTCCTGCGATGACCAAGGGATGATCTAATCCGAATGCATCTAACCAGTTTCTTAATTCTTTCTTGTTTTCCATGATTAAAAATTTTAGCTAATTCCGTTTAAAATTGATTTTATATGATTTGTACGTTCGATTTCGTTGTACACTTCACCAAACTCATCGTTGGCGATTAAGTCTCTAAAAGCGGTTAAATTATGAATATATTCATTTAGCGTTTCCAGCACGTTTTCTTTATTCTGCTGAAAAATGGGCGACCACATCGCTGGCGAGCTTTTTGCCAGCCTTACCGTTGATGCAAAACCACTTCCCGCCAAATCAAAAATATCCCGCTCGTTCTTCTCTTTTTCAAGGACTGTTTTCCCTAACATAAACGAGCTAATATGTGATAAATGCGATACATATGCAATATGACGATCATGAGATTCTGGATCCATATACCGAATACGCATTCCTATTTTCCTGAAAATTTCCATACCTCGCTCCTGGAGTTTAAAAGCGGTCTTTTCTACTTCACATACGATATTGGTCTTTTCTTTATATAAATCTTTTATAGCTGCAGAGGGACCAGAAAACTCGGTTCCTGCAATAGGATGAGACGATAAATAATTTCTTCGTTTTGGATGATCTTTTACCGCTTCACACAATTTGAATTTTGTAGAACCGGCATCGATTACCAACGTATGGTCTCCGGCATTGTCTAAAGCTTCTTTTAGAACTTTAATACTGATATCTACAGGCACCGCTACAATTGCAACATCACTATCGGCCAGATCTTCCATCGTTCCGGCAGCATCGATATAACCAATCTCTAGAGCTTCTTTTACATGTGCTTCACTCTTATCGATACCAAAAATGGTACTTTCAGGAAAGGATTCTTTTATTGCCAACGCAAACGAACCACCAATAAGTCCTACTCCAATTACACTTACTTTCATCCTTTAATTCGTTTAATGGCTTCATCTACATTTTTTTCGTCTGTGCAAAGCGAAAAACGAATATAGCCTTCCCCCATATCTCCAAAAATAAAACCGGGAGCGGTAAAAATACTATGGTCATGCAGCAGGTTATCTACAAACTCTTCAGAAGATTTTCCTTCCGGTACTTTACACCATATAAACATCCCAGCCTGTTCTTTTCCTGGCTTGCAACCCAAAGCTGCAGCTAATTCCAGAATTTTAGCTCTTCGGCTTTTATAAATCGCATTCATAGCATCAAACCAGTTTTTGTCCAATTCCAATGCTGCAGTAGCACCAGCCTGCACTGGATAAAACATCCCACTATCCATATTGGTTTTTACCTTTAATACAGTGTCGATATTTTTAGCGCTGCCATTTAACATTCCTACACGCCAACCCGCCATATTAAAGCTCTTGCTTAAACTATTCAGCTCTAGTGCTACTTCTTTAGCGCCTGCAATTTTTAAAATACTTTTAGGATGTTCGTTTAGAATAAAGCTATACGGATTATCATTAACGATAAGAATCTGATGTTTTTTACCAAAGGCTACCAATTGCTCAAAAACCTCCTCTGTAGCTGAGGCTCCGGTTGGCATATGCGGATAATTAACCCACATAATTTTCACCTTACTTAAATCCTTCTGTTCTAACTC
Organism: Zunongwangia sp. L-65; assembly: GCF_056859415.1. Lineage (NCBI taxonomy): Bacteria > Pseudomonadati > Bacteroidota > Flavobacteriia > Flavobacteriales > Flavobacteriaceae > Zunongwangia > Zunongwangia sp. L-65. The sequence continues at coordinate 31,704 of NZ_JBSXOK010000026.1, read as the reverse complement.
CTCGAAATTCGGCAACCAATTCCCTTCCTCATTCAGATTATAAAAAATCGCCTTTGCACCAACCAATTTTGAAACCGACGTATAGGTTGGATAGCCTGGGTTAGGGATTAGCACCTCATCGCCTTCATTTAAATAAGCCATAGAAATATGCAAAATCCCTTCTTTACTTCCCATTAACGGAATAATCTCGGTTTCGGGATCTAAGGATACCTGATAATACTTTTGATAGAAACCGGCGACCGCATTCCTAAATTCGGTAGTACCTTTATACGGCTGATATTGATGTGCACCATTTTGAGTTAACCCCTTATTTAAGGCAGCAATCACCTGTTTTGGTGGTGGTAAATCCGGACTACCAATTCCTAAATTGATAATGGGCTTACCTGCGGCCTGTAAGGCACGAACTTCTCTTAACTTTGAAGAGAAATAGTACTCTTTTACATGTTCTAACCTATTGGCTGGTATCATTATTAAACGTTGTTTTTATATGTTCCAAAAATTCTTAATTGCTCGGTCATCATTCTTAACACTTCCATAGCTTTAGAAAACCTTTCGTAATCATCGAATGTTACATCGATAAAAAAACTGTATTTCCAGGGAGTTTCAATAATTGGCATACTTTGGATCTTCGTCATGTTCAGCTCAAAATCTCTCATGATGTTCAATACAGAAACCAAACTACCGGTGCGACTTTCTAATTCAAACTTCAATGAAGCTTTATCAATCTTCTCTCCGTTAGGCTCTTTCTTCTTTTTACTGATGATTAAAAACCGGGTGGCATTACTCTTTTTTGTATGAATATCTGCAGCCAAAATATCCAAGCCAAAAATAGCAGCCGCTGCCGTACTGGCTACCGCAGCCACGTGCTTAGATTGCTTTTCTGAGATTCTTCTGGCAACCTCTGCGGTATCGGCATCTTCAATAAGTTTTATATAAGGATATTTTTTAAAAAACTCTTTACACTGCAGTAAAGCCATGGGGTGAGAGTATACTTTCTTAATCTGGTCGATTTTCTGTCCTTTAAGCGCCATCATATTCATGGCGATTGGGATATAATGCTCTCCTATTACATGTAGATTATTTTCATCAATCAATGCGTAATTGGGAAGGATAGAGCCCGCTATAGAATTTTCTATCGCCATTACGGCTTCCTGGGTTTCATCATTTACCAAACGGTGCACCAGTTCCTGAAAAGACATGCACTCTTTTACCTGTACATCTTCCCCGTAATATTGCTGGGCGACCAAATGATGAAAGGACCCCTGGATCCCCTGTATTCCTATAACTTTTTTCATTCCAAAATTGACGTAAAAAAAAAGTCCCGATTTTTAGATCGAGACTTTTATATAATATTGTTTGCTTAATTACATACCATTCCCGATCTCTAATCCTTAAAAAAGAAATAAAAATAAAAGAATGCGTTCCAAGTAATTAAGTTGTTCATCTGTTCGTTATTACGCCGACTAAAGTATAATTATATTTTAATATGAAGAAAGCATTTTTTAATATTTTTTATAATAAATGTACTTTTTACGAATCTTTTGATATTTCAGTAATTTCAAAAGAAAGTTTGCAGTAAAGCTATTTTGAGAAAGTCTGTTTTTGGATAATTAATAACGCTAATCGCTTTTTATAGCATATGAAAACTAAAAAAAGAGAGTTTTAGAGCTAAAAAATCAAAAATTATATTCGTTATAAAGAATTCAAATTCCAATATTACGCTTCTAAGAGATACATTTAGATTTTTTTCTTATTTCTAGCCGCCTAAAGAGCTATTAAGTTTGGAACATACCCCCTAAGATCACCTCTATAAAATATAAAATCATGCTGAGCTCAACACCTTATTTATAATCACTTTAGTCTACACAAGCTTTAGCATCTTTAATAAGTCTAATAAACAAAGTATTTATTTAATCTATTTACTTCTTTCCTTTATGCATAAACAATCTACCGGAAAGTCTCTACTATTCTTAATGCTTTTACCATATCCTCATTAGCTTAGGAAATATAGAAAACCTTAAATCCAGATTACACATTACATTATTGCAAAAACAGAATATGCTGTACCTTTGCCATAAATAAAAACTCATGAAATTAGAAAATATACCACAGATACATCATGCCAATTCTGATAATTTTTTTCTTTTAGCAGGCCCATGTGCTATTGAAGGTGAAGAAATGGCTTTAAGGATTGCAGAAAAAGTTGTTGAAATTACCGATAAACTAAAAATTCCTTATGTCTTTAAAGGAAGTTTTAAAAAAGCAAACCGATCAAGGATCGATAGCTTTACGGGAATTGGCGATGAAAAGGCTTTAAAAATACTTAGAAAAGTTTCCGAAACTTTTAAAGTACCTACGATTACCGATATTCATGAAATTAACGATGCCAAACTAGCAGCAGAATATGTTGATATCCTACAAATACCTGCATTTTTGGTTCGGCAAACAGATCTTGTAGTTGCTGCCGCTGAAACCGGGAAAACAGTGAACCTTAAAAAAGGACAGTTTATGAGTCCCGAATCTATGAAACACGCGGTAACGAAGGTAACAGATTGTGATAACGAGCAGGTGATGGTTACCGATCGCGGTACCATGTTTGGGTATAAAGACATGATTGTTGATTTTAGAGGAATTCCCACTATGCGAGAATTTGCGCCTACCGTTTTAGATGTCACCCATAGCTTACAACAGCCCAATCAAAGCAGTGGTGTAACCGGTGGCAGACCCGATATGATAGAAACCATCGCCAGAGCCGGAGTGGTAAATAATGTAGATGGATTATTTATCGAAACTCATTTTGATCCTGCTAATGCTAAAAGTGATGGCGCCAATATGCTCGATCTAAAATATTTAGAACAATTAATGACCAATCTGGTGGCCATCCGCCAAACTATAAATTCCTTTTAATAAGCTTTATAAAATTACTATAAGCTCCTAAATATAAATTTTCCATTTAGGAGCTTTAGGTTTTGATAATCCCGACGCTATTTTTTCAGATTTATGCATTTTAAAAGAATAATTTTATTCAAAATTTATAAAAAATGTTAAATCAATAATCTATATTAAAACATCAACTCATTTTAACTATTTTCATATATAATAACCACTATCTTTTAAATAAAGAGGATAAAAAAACATCAATCAGAATATGAAGAAAATACTATTACCCACATTAGCTGTAGTTAGCGCATTAATTTCGTGCGAAAGCGAACCCGAGGATAAGGGAAAAGATATAGGCGCTTTACATATAAGCAAAGAATTTCCAAAACCAGGCGATGAAATCAAAATTACTTATGCTTCAGGAGATAGTATCCCTTCCAGTGAAGATGAAAAAGTAAAAGGAATAATAAACTTCATTACAGATACTGGTGTGTATCCCGAAGATATTGAACTCAAGGATTCGGCTACGATGTACATGTCCAATATCAAAATCCCGGATTCTGTAAAGGCGATTTCTTTTCAGTTTAAACAATACAATATAGATGAGAATAACGATAAAGAAGGTTATGTGCTTCCGCTTTACGATGAAGAAGGTAATGCACTAACAGGAAGTGCTGCACAAATTGCAAATCTTTATAGCCAGGGAGATCGTTATGGAAATATAGAAATTCCTAAAGATTCCATCATTTCTAAATTTGAGGCTGACTTTAAAAAAGATGCTTCTTTAGAGGGAAAATGGGCTGGAAATTATATTAACCTTATAAAATCTGATAAGGAAAAGGCCACTGCTTTTGTCGAAAAACAAATGGCAACTGCTTTTGCCAATGATTCTTTAAGTGAAGAGGATTATATGCGTTTGTATCGCATGAATGCCATGATTGAAAATAAAAAAATTGCTGACTCTTTAAGAAATTTGATCCCGGAAAAGTTTCCGCAAGGATCTTTAGCAACTTCCAGTTATTATCAAAAAGTTTACGAGGCTAAAGGTTCTGCCGAAAAAGAAAAAGTTTTTCAGGATTACGAAGACAAGATTGGTAAGGAGAACATGTACAGGAATTACATGCTTTCCATGTTAGCCAGCGAGTTTGCTGTAGAGGGCGATATAGAGAAAGCAAAGGAATATGCTTCAAAAATTTCTGAGAAAGGAAGAGAAGCTTCGGCATATAATAGCATTGCCTGGAAATTAGCTGAAGAGGGCAAGGATCTTGGAAAAGCACAGGAGATTTCTAAAAAGTCCCTTGATCTTATTGAAAATATAGACCCTAAAGAAGATAAGCCAAAAACTCAAACTGCTTCACAATATAAAAGCAACTTAGACTACATGAAAGTAATGTATGAGGATACTTATGCAACGATCATGTATAAGCAAGGCGACCTTAAAGAAGCGATAAAATATCAGGAAATGGCAGCAAACTCCAAAACTGCCGATGCCGAGATTACTGAAAAGTATATCCAATATTTAGTGGAAGATAAGCAATACGAGACTGCAAAAGAAAAAGCTGCCAGTTTTATAGCTAAAAATAAAGGTTCTGAAAAGTTAAACGAATATTACAAAGAAGCTTACACCGCTGTTGGTGATACTGCCGGATTTGAAAAAGAATTGGCCATGCTTGAAGAAAAAGGTCACCAAAAAGCAAAAAGCGATATCAAAAAAATGATGATCGATGAGGATGCCAGCCAGTTTACCCTAAAAGATCTTGAAGGCAAAGAGGTTAGCCTAGAAGAATTAAAAGGAAAAACCGTTATTCTTGATTTTTGGGCTACCTGGTGTGGCCCCTGTAAAATGTCATTCCCGGGAATGCAAAAAGCGGTGGTAGCCCATAAAGACAATCCAAATGTAGAATTCTTATTTATCGATACCTGGGAAAGCCAGACCCCTGATGTACGCATGAAAGAAGTAAGCGAATTTATCGATGCTAATGATTATGATTTTCATGTGTTAATGGATGAAAAAGTAGGAGATGGTAATTCTTTTAAAGTTGTAGAAGACTATGGTGTTTCAGGAATCCCAACAAAGTTTGTATTAGGACCTGATGGCCGAATTAAATTTAAATCTGTAGGTTGGAACGGTAACACCGATAAATTAGCAGAGGAACTTGCGATTATGATTCAGCTTACACAATCCTAAACTCAACTAATATTTAGTCTAATTCTGTTTTTGTTTATAATTTTTATTTAAGCCTTCTATCTAGATAGAAGGCTTTTTTCTTTTTAAATGTTTAATTAATTATTAAAATTTTAGCATTTTAAACAAATTGATAATTATTCATAGTACCTTAAAAAAAAGTATCTTATGAATAAACCATTACTTAAAAAGCACTTTTTACTATTTCTTGTTTTCGGCAGCCTGCTGCCATATCATAACTTTGCTCAGAAAAAAAACGAAGATGAACCAAAATTAACTATTGGGGGAGCTTTGCGTTTTAATTATAATCTTTCTTCCTGGAAACCAGAAATGCAGGAAAGAGGTGGTGATTTTGGTTTTGATGTTTTTAGACTTGCGGTAAATGGTGCTTATAAAAACTTATATATCAATGCTGAATATCGGCTATATTCAGAAGCTTTTGGGGGCGTTTTTTTAAAACAGGGATGGCTAGGTTATAAATTAGATGACAAGCGTGAAATACAAATGGGACTGGTACAGGTTCCCTTTGGTATAGAACGCTACAATTCTCATAACTGGTTTCTGAACCTCCCTTATTATGTTGGTTTAGAAGACGACTATGATATGGGAATTCGATATTCATATATGGGCGATATGTTTGAATATCATGCCGGATTCTTTAAAAATGCTGAAGAACTCACTTTTGGCAATAATTCTCCTGCCTCCCCACACCGGTACTCCTATGATGTTGTTGGTAATAACAAGGAGGTAAATCAAATCAACGGAAAAATTTTATATAAACCTCGTCTAGATAATATGCATAAAATTGGGCTCTCTGCTGCCTATGGAGGCCTTTACAATATCGAAACCACACAAACCGGCGATCATTATGCACTGGCCGTTCATTATGAATATAAATCTGATGACTGGTTTATAAAAGCACAAGCGACGAAAGCAGCATTTAATCCAGAGAATGCTGCAGGCAACACTCGAAATATCATCCAGATGGGAGCCTATGGAACTCCATACGAGGTTGCCTCAAATTTTGAAATCTATAATTTTGGAATTTCCCACTTGTTCTATATTAACAGGGATTTTGTAGAGAAAATAGAAATCTATAATGATTTTGGTTATATGCATAAGCGTATTGATGATTTTGGAGACTCCTATATGAATGTTTTAGGCGTTTTAATTAATTCAGGGCCCGTTAGTACCTATATTGATTATGCTGCCGGATATAACCATTCCTGGCTGGGCGGAGATTTTGATAATGAATTTTCTACAGGGGATCCCAACGCAAAGTGGGAAGCAAGATTTAATATTAATATTGGATATTATTTTTAAATCTGCATTAAAACCCACATGTATAATGATTAATTTAAACGAGATTATTTAAATTACTCCTAAAGGTGAATTAAGACTTTATTAATTTTTAGGATTTGGAGATAGATTTTTATTGTTTCGCGATCCTCATTAAAATTACTGAATGAAAAAAACTTTACTAGTTCGATCTTACAAATTAATTTTAAGTACTGCGCTTCTATTTTTCGTCTTTCCAGTTTTGGCACAAGATGCGGAAAATGAAGAAAAACCCAAACTAAAATTAGGCGGTGCATTACGTTTTAATTACAATTTATCCAGTTGGAAAGATGGACAAAAAGATCGTGGCGGTGATTTTGGCTATGATATGTTTAGGGTTAATGCAGAAGGCTCTTATAAAAGCATCTTTTTAAATGTAGAATATCGATTATATTCTGAAGCCTTTGGAGGTGGTTTTCTAAAGCAGGGATGGATGGGTTATAAAATTAATAAAGAAGACCAGATACAGGTTGGATTAACTCAGGTTCCATTTGGACTTCAGCAATACAACTCCCACAATTGGTTCTTCAACCTCACCTATTATGTTGGCCTGGAAGACGATCATGATATGGGAATAAAATACATCCACGATTCAGATAGAATTCAATATCAACTGGCTTTCTTTAAAAATGCCGAAGAATTACAATTTGGTAGCACTACAGAAACCGATCCTTCAAGATATTCTTACGATATTACCGGGCGCAATAAAGAAATTAATCAGTTTAACGGAAAGTTTATTTACAAACTGGGTAAAGATAGACAACATCAATTAGGAACATCTGTGCAATACGGTGGTATTTATAATCTGGATACCAAAGAAACTGGCAACCACCACGGTTTTGCCCTGCACTATGAATATTTGGGTGAAAAGTGGAACGTAAAAGCTCAGGGAATGATCATAGATCATAATCTTAAAACTCCCGATACCATTAGTGATAAGGTACTTCAATTTGGAGCCTATGGCGCTAATTACGGCGTTGCGGCCAAATTTAATATGTATTCATTAGCGGTTAGCCGAAGCATTCCTGTTGAAATAGGCCCCATATCAAATTTGGAATTCTATAATGATTTTGGTTTTATGGATAAAGCCGAAAAAGATTTTGAAGATTCTTATATGAATGTTACCGGTGTGTTGATCACTGCCGGAAATGTGTACACCTACATCGACTACGCGGCCGGATATAATCACTCCTGGCTTGGTGGTAATTTTGTAGACGATTTCTCGGTGGGAAACCCAGATGCAAAATGGGAAGCCCGCTTTAATATAAACATAGGATATTATTTTTAAACAACTAAAAAATTAGTATGGCAGAAAAAGTTACCAGAAGCGACGAGAAAAAATCTATTTTTGGATTAGAGGTTAACGGCCCGGTATTTTTCTCTTCGTCCATTATCATTATCGCAAGTATTATTTTAACGCTGATTTACGAGAAACAATCAGAAAAAGTATTTGAAAACGTACAGAACTATATTGCCAATAATGGGGGTTGGTTTTTTGTATTGGTCGTAAATATTTTTCTAGGATTTATGATCTATTTAGCGTTTAGTAAATTCGGGGAACTAAGAATTGGCGGACAGAACGCAAAACCAGAATTTAAAACAGCCTCCTGGTTTGCGATGCTCTTTAGTGCAGGAATGGGAATTGGACTATTGTTTTGGAGTATTGCTGAACCTATAAACCATTTTAATTCTCCACCGATGGCTGAAGGTGGCACTGTTGAAGCTGCTCGCGAAGCGATGAGTTTCACCTTTTTGCACTGGGGTTTTCACGCCTGGGCAGTATATGCTTTGGTGGGATTGTCACTTGCCTATTTTACATATTCAAGGGGGTTACCACTAACCATTCGTTCTGTTTTCTATCCTTTTATAGGAGATAAAATTCATGGATGGATAGGAGATATTATCGATATTTTCGCGGTTTTAGCAACACTTTTTGGGCTAGCCACTTCACTAGGTTTTGGGGTACAACAAATAGCCGCGGGAATTGAGCATGTTTTTGGTATAACCAACGATATTACCACTCAGGTGATATTGATTGCTGGTATTACAGCAGTTGCAACACTTTCTGTTGTTTTAGGGGTAGATAAAGGAGTTCGTATTTTGAGTGAATGGAATATGAGAATTGCCGTGGTTCTATTAATATTGGTTGTAATTTTGGGGCCAACCATTTTTATCTTTCAATCATTCGTACAAAATACCGGGAATTATCTTTCAGATTTCGTGATGATCTCTACATGGACAGAAAGTTTTACTGGCACAAAATGGCAAAACGACTGGACCGTATTTTACTGGGGATGGTGGATTGCCTGGTCTCCATTTGTGGGTACTTTTATCGCACGTGTATCTAAAGGTAGGACGATTAGAGAATTTACTTTAGGGGTTTTAATTGTACCTTCTATTATTACTTTCTTTTGGATTTCTGCTTTTGGTAGTGCTTCCATCCAACAGACGTTATTGGGTGACAATGCTATCGTAGATGCAGTTAACGAAGATGTTGCTACGGCTCTTTTTGTATTTCTGGAACAATTTCCACTAGCTACGGTTCTTAATGTGGTAGGTGTGATCTTGATCGCAGGATTTTTCGTCACTTCTTCAGATTCGGGTTCTTTGGTTGTCGATAGTCTAACTTCTGGAGGAAAAATAGACTCTCCTATAGGTCAGCGTATTTTTTGGGCTTTTGCTGAAGGTACTATCGCCGCTGTACTTTTAGTTGGTGGAGGTTTACAAGCCTTACAAACCGCATCGATTGTGACAGGGCTCCCCTTTGCTTTTATTTTGCTTATTATGTGTTATTCTCTATACAAAGGATTAAAAGAGGATATGCGTAAACTAAATAAGAAAAAGGAACAGAAACAAAAAGAAAATTACGAGGAGGTCGTGAAAGAAATAGTAAAGAAAAGAAACCTGAAAAAAGCAGATTAAAATGATTAATATTAACACCATACTTGTAGGATTAGATCTTTCTCCTATGGATGATCATCTTATCAAACACGCATCTTTTTTAGCAAAAAAATTAGATATTAAAAAGGTATATTTTACGCACAATGTAAAAAAATATGCAATTTCAGAATTATTTCAGGAGCAATTAAAGGATCTGGATTTAGAACAGATTATCGGGGATGAACTTTCTGAAAAAATTACGAATAGTTTTGATGCCGAAGTGGAATGGGACACACTGATTGCTGAAGACCCTTATACAGAATCGATTTTTAATCATATCGTAAACAAATATTATATCGATATGATTCTTGTGGGGAACAAAATTGATTATGAGGGTGCGGGCGTACTTACGGATAAATTACTTAGAATGGTAAAATGTCCGCTTTTAATTATCCCTGAAACCAGCACGCCAAAATTGGATACTATTTGGGCAGGTACCGATTTTTCCAGAAGTTGTATGAAAATTTATAATAGTATCGATTATATTCAGGAGAAAATAAACGCCACTATTGTCGCAGCTCACGTTTATCAAATCCCAGCGCAATTTTCGCCATATGTTTCTGCTGATACCATGAAAACGAAACTAAAAAAACATAGCCAAGAACGTTTAGAAAAATTCATAAACCGCCTGCATAAGCCATACGCTATCAAAGAAGAAGTTTTAGACAGTAAAGAGTCTACGATTGCCGAAAAACTTATCGAATGCTCGCAGAATAATAATGCTGATCTTTTAATGGTAGCCGATAAAGGAAGTAATAATATATCTTCTTTGATGTTGGGAAGTGTTACCGATGAGCTTTCGACCGCTAACGCCAAAATCCCAATTTGGGTAGTAAAATAAGCTTTTTTAAAAATGCTTTAAATTATGCAATCTGAACTTTAGCGATTTAATTTCTAACTAAAGAATAAAAATCTAAAATTCAGTTGCATAATTTATTTTTATACATTTACTTTGTTTTTCAAAGTACTTTAAAATGAATAAAGATTATTCGCAGGATTTATCTGAAATCAGGAATTTAATGAATCGCTCTTCGCGGTTTCTTTCTCTTAGCGGGACCTCTGGAATCATGGCCGGGATTTACGCCATTATAGGCGCAGGTATTGCCAAAATATTCTTCTTCCCAACCTTTCCTACTCAGCTGGACTATCAAAATACAGGATATACTCATTCGCAAGTTCTTCCGATTGTAATTGATTTATTGTTGGTCCTGTTGTTAAGTGTAGTCACAGCCTATGTACTTTCGGTCAAAGAAGCGAAGAAAAATAATGAAAAAATATGGGACGAAACAGCCAAACGACTTGTCTTTCATTTTTTGGTTCCATTGCTCACCGGTGGTGCCTATATTCTCTTAAAACTAAACCAGGGTGATTTCGCTTCGGCTGCCGCATTGATGTTAATTTTCTACGGACTCGCTTTACTCAATGCTTCAAAATATACGATTGGTACCATTAAATACTTAGGAATTTCAGAGATTTTGATCGGTTTAATTTGTGCTTGTTTTCCCGGCTATGGTTTTTGGTTTTGGACCATAGGATTCGGACTTTTGCATATTATTTACGGAAGTTTAATGATTATTCAGCAAAAATAATTTCCGAAGAAAACATCCATAGTGAGTATCATAGAAAACATAAACAAACTCTTTGACCATCGCATTCGATTGGGAATCATGTCGGTTTTAATGGTGAACGAAAAAGTAAGTTTTAATCAGCTAAAAGAACTTTTGGAAGTTACCGATGGTAATTTGGCCAGCCATATAAAAGCGCTTGAAAAAGCCGATTATATTGAAGTGCAAAAATCCTTTGTAGATCGCAAACCAAACACCAAATATAAAGCGACCAAGCTTGGGAAATTAGCATTTAAAAAGCATATCGATGCGTTGGAAAATATTATAAAGTCCAAAAATGAATTAAACTAAATTTTTTTATTAATCTACTTTGAAATTCAAAGTGAAAAATCACGTGTTATGACTTTAGAACATCCTATGAAATTAAACTATCGCCTGGCAGGTAAGCGAGCACTCACCGGAGCCGGAATTGCGCTCTTATTATTAGCGGGAATTTTATTAAAAGTTGGCGAAATTGAGAGTTGGGTATATATTCCCATCCTTACTATATCTATCGGTGGCGCGTGCAGTGGTTTATTATATTACTTAGTTCGTGACTTCTTCTTTAAAGATTATAAATACCCAAAATTGGTTAGTATTTTCTGCGGATTTTGCTTTCTTATAATTTTTTGGTTAAGCTTAGTTTTTGCATTAGCGCAGGTAGGACTTTGGGATTAGTTATGAACAAGACATATTTTACAAAAAAAGACTCGATTGTTCGGCAAATTTGGGGCAAAGCAGATACCATCCTGTTTATTTTTGCCGGTGCTGCTGCCGAGTTTGCATTAAATAAAGCAGTAGACTGGTTGTACTACACCGGCAGGCTTCCAAAAGATCCTTTAGGTCGCCTCTTCTCTACTGTGAATTACGCCAAAGTGATTGTTTTTGCTGAAGAAAAAGCAGCTTTCCAGGCGATAGATCAAATGAATAAAATTCATGCTAAAATTGAGAAAAATCGAGGTTATAAAATACCGGAATGGGCGTATCGTGATGTACTTTTTATGTTAATCGATTATTCCATAAGAGCTTTTGAAGCTTTAGAACGAAAACTGACACTGAAGGAAAAAGAAGAAGTACTTAGCGTATTTCTAAAAGTTGGCCACGGAATGAAAATCGAGGGATTACCAAAGGATTTTAAAGGCTGGAAACAACAGCGCAAAATTCAGCTTCAGGAAAATTTTGAATATAGCGAATTCACAAAAGATCTCTTTCTTCAGTATAAAAAACATTTAGGTGTTGCCCGTTATCGATTATTGCTGGAAGCACAAATTTTAATGGCGCCAAAACGGGTCAAAGAATTACTGAATTTCCGGGAACATTCTGTTCTTATCACTGTAATTCCGCTATACCGACTAAGCGGATCATTTAAAATCGATTACATCCTGAAAGAACTTATTCTGCCTAAAGACTATAAAAACGACATCAAAGCTTTAGATCATTAGGTCATTCATTAATCAAAAAAATTTAATAAAAAACTTTGAATTTCAAAGTACTTTAAAAATATCATTATGCGAAAGCGATTAATTCACTGGCTTTTTGACCAGACGCAGAAAATATACACGCGATGGCTAAAACGCGGTCATATTCCGTGGAATATTAATACTGCCGATTTGCTAAGTTATCCTAAAGAGAGTTTTGGTTATCATCTTGGCCAATTTCTAAATAAAAACAATTTTGAACTGATTGCAAAAGTAGAACGCCATGATGCTTATCACACTCTTTGCGGTTACGGTACTTCTGTTGAAGACGAAATAGCCCTGCAATATTTATGCTTAGGAAACGGAAAGCGAAGTCCCTATATGTTTGGCGCCATCATTTTAGGAACTTTTATTTTGCCCGATTACTTTAGATACTATTACCGATCTTTTAAGATTGGGCGAAATGCGAATACGTTTCATCATTTCGATTTTAAAGAAGTACTTCCGCTAAACTTTGAGGATTTCAGGCAGGCAATATTTAGGCGAGATTATATAAATTCAGCTACCATTTTATCTATTCCGAAGAAATGAAAATAATCGCTAAATTCGAACAATTTCATCTACAGGCAAGACAAAACATCTGGATTGGATATTTTGCTATTTTTTGCCGAATTGCATTAGCAGCCGGTTTTTTACCCTCGGGTTTTGTAAAAATTAACGGCGAACGATTTACGGCTTTAGCCAATAATCACCCAATGGGACATTATTTAGAAGCACTTTTTTATACGGGTTATTACTATACTTTTATTGGTGTGATGCAAATGCTGGCGGCGATTTTACTTTTAATTCCGCGTACCGCAATGCTAGGCGCTTTGATCTATTTCCCCATTATTCTGAATATCACGGTGCTTTCTTTGGCCGTTCGTTTTGATGGCTCGCTATTTACCGCACCACTTATGCTTACGGCTGTGATTTTTTTGCTGGGTTGGGATTATCATAAACTAAAATATCTGCTTCCGCTAAAGCAGAATAATACTGCAATTTTACTTCCGCAGCAATCCAAAAACAACAAATTTCCTTTCGTATTTTTTGGTAGCGTATTCATCTATATGATCAGTTTTGTAATTTTTATCACTAATATTTACAGTATTATGCCACGGAATACTTTAGCTGAATGTGCGCGGCAATGTGATAAAACAAAGCATCCCGAAGCTTGTATTAGTTTTTGCGAATGCATTCATAAAAAAGGGAATTCGCTACAAGAGTGTTTAAAGACGTATAAAAAAGATGGATTATAAAAGCTTTTAATTTCAGTTCTTAATCCAAAACTATAGTAAGGCCAGGGGTATCATAAAAATCAATACCAAGAAGCTAAAATATGGTGATTTACGAAGAAGGTACGCCAAGCTAATTATAGCCTGGCGTAATTTTTTGATTTTACCATCAAAATCCTTTTGCGGATCGTTATTCTAATTCAACCATTACGGGTAAATGGTCTGATGGATATTTTAAATCTTTAGAGTCACTCAATACGGCATACTTTTTTACATGGAATCCATTTTTAGATAAGAATACATAATCAATTCTTCGGGTAACAGGCTCAGAAAAATTAAATCCATTATAAGTCCCCTCAGGACCAAAAACAAGATCAGCAGCACCTTTAGTATCGATCATCTGTTCACTTAAATACTGGATACTCTTAGTATCTGGCATTAAATTAAAATCTCCGCTTAAAACCACCGGGTAGTCTTGTGTATTCAATTCGGTTATCTTTTCAAAGATCAGTTTAGCACTTTCTTGTCGGGCTTTTACACCCACGTGATCAAAATGTGTATTAAAATACCAGAATTTTTCACCTGTTTTTTTATTCTCAAAGAGGCCGTATGTACATATTCGTGGTAGCGCAGCGTCCCAGCCTTTTTTAATTTTGGTGGGAGTTTCATTTAGCCAAAAGGTATTATTTTCCAGCACTTTAAATTTTTCTGAATTATAGAAAATCGCACTGTATTCTCCCTTTTTCATACCATCATCACGACCAACCCCAATATGTTTGTAATTTGGCATATGCTCACTAAAATAATCGATTTGAACCTGTAGCGCTTCCTGAACACCAAAAATATCAGGCTCGTAGAACTTAATCTGACTGGTTATCCAGTCCTTTCGATAAGACCAGCTGTTTTCAGCATCATTTTCATTAGCATATTTAATATTGTAAGTCATTAGTTTTACCTGTGAAAACATGCTGGTTAGGCATAAAAGAAGTGTTAGGGTACTTAAGATTTTTTTCATTGTTTAGGTTTAAATTCAAATATCAGAATTACTATTTAGTAATGCAATTAGGTGTTTTATTCCTGCCGCAAGTTAAGGTCTACGAACAGTGCTTACTTCATTTTCTGGTTATGCTTAAGTTAATTTCGATGAAATTACCAGATTACAATCCTATCCTCTTCTGCTACATACAACGAATCTTCCGGCTTAACATCGAAAGCTTCGTAAAAATGAGGATTGTTCATTAAAGGTCCGTTTACCCGCCATAAAGGTGGCGAATGCGGATTATTATTGATCCATAACCGTAGAAATTCATCCTTCATTTTTACCCGCCATATCTTGGCTACCGATAGAAAGAAACGCTGATCTGGCGTAAAATCACCTATTTTAGTGCTATCCTTACCTTCCTTGGTCATTTTAAAAGCATCGTAAGCCACCGCAACACCAGCAATATCGGCGGTATTTTCTCCTACCGTCATCGCGCCTTTAATGTGAAGCGAATCCAACACCGTAAATTCACTGTACTGATCGATGACTTGCTGGATTTTTGATTTAAACTTCTCATAATCGCTATCTGTCCACCAGTTTTTTACGTTCCCTTCTTTATCAAATTGCGCGCCCTGATCGTCGAAGGTATGGGTTAATTCGTGACCAATCACCATTCCTATTCCGCCATAATTTAGGGCATCATCAGCCTCGTTATCGAAATACGGGGGTTGTAAAATTCCTGCCGGAAAAACAATTTCGTTTGCTGAAGGATTGTTATATGCTGTGACCGTTGAAGGCGTAGTAAACCATTCTGATTTATCTACCGGCTTTCCTAATTTTTCCAGGTTACGTTGATAGGCGGCTGAAGAAGCAGAAACGATATTTTCGAAATATTTATTGCTATCGATAGTTACGTTATTATACTCCTTCCAGTGATCTGGATACCCTATTTTTTTAGTGATCGCAGCCAACTTTTCTTTGGCTTTTAGTTTCGTGCTATCACTCATCCATTCTAATTTATCGATTCTTGCCGCATAAGCTTTCTGTACATTATCAACCAATTGCTGCATACGTTCTTTGGCCTCTTCAGGAAAATATTTCTTTACGTATAACTGTCCTAAAGCTTCCCCAAGATAATCATCTACGGCACTGGCCATTATTTCTCCTCTTGTTTTTTGAACTGCCTGGCCAGAGATTACTTTACTGTATTCAAAAGCTGCATCCACAAATGGCTTACTTAAATTATCAGCATAATTCTGCAATGTGTGCGCTTTTAAATACACCTTCCAATCTTCCAGAGGAACAGTTTTTAAAAGTGAATTAAGTTGATCATAATATTCCGGTTGCCCAACATCTATAGAATCGGTTTGCGCATTGAGGTCATCTAAAACAGCAGACCAAGCAATATTAGGATGCTTTTCATCAAGATCACTCACCGCCATCTTATTATAATTGGCTTTTACATCTCGACGTTCTATACGAGTTCTATGCGACTGGGCGATCTGCTTATCGATATCATATACCAAATCAGCTTTTTCTCTCGCTTCAGCTTCACTACTTCCGGTAAGTCGAAATAGTGATGAAAGATACTTCTTATAGGCTTGCTGAATCGCTACAGTCTCTGCATCTTCACTAAAATAATAATCCCGGTCTGGCAAGCCAATTCCTGTTTGATTGGCATGCGCAATATTCATCTGACTATTTTTATCATCCGGCCCTACATAAAAGCTTAAAATTGAACCATTTCCAACCATCATATTATTGGTTACAAAATGCATCAAAGAAGGAATATCTTTGATTTTATCAATATCATTTAGAACGGGTTTTTACGGGCTTAAAACCTCTTTTATTAATGGTTGCCGTATCCATGCCCGAAGCATAAAAATCACCTACTTTTTGAGCAATACTACCTTTAGTATTTTCACTTTTTGATACGCTGTCTAAAATACCTTGTAACCGAAGTCGCTGTGGGTAGTTCATAAACATGTAGGCACCTGCTCCGGCCTGTGTTGCAGGGATTGAAACCGTGTCATACCATTTAGCATTTACATACCTAAAGAAATTATCTCCTGGCTTCAAATTATGATCGACCCCGGTAATTTCTTTAAATTCTTTTTCGGCCGTTTCTTCCTTTTTACAAGAGGCCAGGGAAAGTAAACCTAGAAGTATTACAATTGTTTTTCTCATTTTGCTTAAGCGCATAGTGGTTAAAATAATCTAGTGACAAGATACAATATTGGTTAAAAACAATTTTGATTTTTAGCTTATAAAATCCTGTAAATAACCGTACCTAGAAGTTAACTTCCCATTTTTGGTCATTCTCGCGCGTTCTAAAATTCCATTTTTATCATCATTAAAAAATGCTGGCAGGACTTTGTTTAAAAACATTTCTCCAAAACCTTCACTGGCATCCCTGGGCAATTCGCAAGGTAAATTATCTACCGCCATTACGGTTATGGTCTTAGGATCTTTATAATTTGTTTCGTTGCCGGTTTTAGGATCGTAACCATAAATAGGATCGGCAATAGTTGAAGCCCTTATAGTACTTGGGATAGGGCCGGCGATATCACAGGAAATATCGGCGATATATTTTATGTTGAAATTAGGTGTTTTGGCATCCTCTTTTGTAAAAAATACCGGAGCGCCCTGGCCGTAAAAATGCCCTGCGATAAAAAATTCGCTAACTACAGCAAAACGCCAAAAATCTGATTCGTATAATCCGGGATTAATAAAGAATTCTGAGATACTACCCACTGCGCCATCTTTACGTTTGTTATAATCCAATACGTCGATATGGCAATAAACCGGTTCTTCAAATTCTGAAGCTAAATAATCGGGAACCTCAACTTGTTTGATCTTTAAATGATCTAATATTTCTTTGGCTCCACGAGCTACTTTCCCACTACCGGTAAGTACTATTTTTAAATTTGGGACTTTAATTTTATCCAATTGCGCCAACATCGCGTTTAAATCTGGAAGATCATCAGCTTTTGGTAAACTATAAATTTCATTTTTTAATCCAATGGCTCGAAATCCATTATAAGCTCCTACCAGTCCTGCATATCTTCCAAAACCAATCAGTCGCATTCCGCTTTCACTGGTGATCACCTCGTGGTCAAAAAGCTCAATATTTTTATCCAAAATCGCCTTTAGGAGGTCGCGATTATAAGGTTGCTTTTTAATGGTATGAGAGAAGAAAAAGTATTTTTTATTCGGAATCAGACTTTTTATCGGCACTTCCTTTACCCCAATCATCACATCGCAGTCGCTAATATCTTGTGAAACCTGAAATCCTTCATTTTGATATTCTTCATCTCTAAATATCCTAATATCCGACTGCTGCACTTTAAAATGTGCTTCGGGGAATTGGTTTTTGGCTTGTTTTAGATGTTTTGGAGAAAAAACCACGCGACGATCTGGTGGTGTTTTTTCTTCCCGAATGATGGCAAATTTTAGCATAGCATGGTATAGGTTTTGTATAATTTAAGATATATTTTAATGAACTTTAAATATAAGCGTTTGCAGAAACAGCTAACAAATTTTAGATTTGCGCTCTGTTTTTTGAACTATTCAATTTAGATAAATAAAATTTAAATTTGAAGGCTTTTTAACATCTTAGGAAAAGTTCTAAAATTTTTAAATCTCGATTATCGAGTAAACTACCTTGGCGCAAGCCCACGAAATAATTATTAGAAAATTATTTTTATTTTCGGGGCAAGTCTTGGTGTATTTAATCCCGATTATCGGGTAAAGATATAAATTTAATAGTACCTTTGCAGGCCTTACTGTTTTGTAAACACTAGGTTAATTTAATGTTCTTTGTTTGATTGGATTTCGATTTTGCGTTAGGGATAGCAGCGGTTAGCTTTTTGTGAGGTTACGAGCAAAAACTAAAAGCAAATAGCCCGCCGTTTGGTCGTTAGAACAAACGGAACGTCCAAAGACAAAGTACAATGTTCTTTAAATATTGGGGTCGACTTGGTTTTGACAGCGAGTCTAATTGAGTTGTAAGCACGCCGAGCGCTGGGATATAGCTCGTAAATCTCATATTTCACACTTTTTTAAACGGCGAGAATAACTACGCCTTGGCTGCGTAACCGAATCACAGTAGGTTTTGCTTAGTCCCTACAAGGTAGGGAGCCGAGATGTCTCGTGGAAGCCTTGATTTACGGCGTCCACACCAGAGGCACCGATAAAGTAAATATAGAAGCTGCAGGGCCTTGATGCAGTTTTGAAATTTATTGAGGATACGGAAAAGATTAGGTAGTTTTCAGCCAGATTTTTTCCCGACAATTCAAGCGAAAACTAAGCGTGTAGAAAGCTTCTGAATTGCTTGTTTGGACGAGGGTTCGAACCCCTCCGACTCCACTTTTTGAGCATCAAACTCAAACAAAAACCCTGTAAATGTATGATTTACAGGGTTTTTTATTTTATTCAATATTATTTAATATTATTTAATATTAAATAATTGCACTCTAATCGAGACCAATACGGTGACCTATTGATTGATCTAAAAAGGGGTCTCGCTAAGCCTTCAAAATGCTGTTTTCCAAATTCTTAGACTACGTTAAAGTTTTCATTTTTACCTCAATTTTAGGTACTTTGGGTAACCAATCGAGACCTAAAAACTTAATATCTTATGAGAACCGATTTTCATATCCATTTTCACGTCCTCGCAAAAAAGAAAAATAAACGCGGGCTAGCTCCGATTTATTTGAGACTTACCGTCGACAGAAAGAGAAAAGAATATAGTATATCGCGTAGGATTAAGCCTGAATTCTGGAATATCAAGCTCCAAAAAGTAATGGGTAATAATCCAAATGAGAAAGAAATCAATACTCATATTAATAATATAAGGCATAAGCTTAATAAAATTCATCAAATACTCTCTGACAACGACGAATCAATTACTGCTTCAAGGATGGTTCAAGAGCTCAAAGGAGAAAATAAAAGCCCCCTAAAAATGACCTTAGAAGCATTTAAGGAACATAACACACAGATGGATCATCTTTCTGGCAAAAGTATTTCTAAAAGCACCGCAAAGCGATATTGGACCTGTTATAATCATATTAAACAATTCATTAATGAAGAATACAGAAAAGATGATTATCCTATGAATGAAATTAATCATCATTTCATATCTAAATTTGAATATTTTTTAAAAACTAAGAGAGAATGCAATCATAATTCTGCATTAAAATACGTCAACAACTTTAAAAAAATCGTGAGAATCGCTTTAGCCAATCAATGGATGGACAGGGATCCATTTTACAATTATAAAGTTCAATTTGAAACGGTAGAGCGTGAATTCCTAAATGAAGAGGAAATTCAAAAGCTTATTGAGAAAGAGCTTCACCTCGAAAGACTGAAATTAGTTCGAGATATGTTTATATTTAGTTGTTATACAGGTTTGGCTTATGCTGATGTCAAGAAACTAAATGATGGAGATATCACTAAGGGAATTGACGGTGCTAGATGGATTAGGACAAAACGAACTAAAACGAAAACATTGAGCAGTATCCCTATTCTTCCAATAGCTGAAAAAATTTTAGATCGCTACAAAAATCATCCCGAAGTTAAAAATAGTGATTTTATCTTACCCGTTTTAAGCAACCAGAAATCGAATGCATTTTTGAAAGAAATTGCATTGATGTGTGGTATCAAAAAACCGCTTACAACACATGTCGCAAGGCATACTTTTGCCACAACCATTACTTTGACAAATGGAGTACCTATAGAATCCGTGAGTAAAATGCTAGGCCATAAGGATTTGAGAACCACCCAACATTATGCTAAAATTGTTGATCGTAAGATTAGTGAAGACATGCAGAATTTAAAAGCCAAACTTGAAGCTAAGAAAATTTCAAATGAAAGCAATTTGAAAAACAAGAATTCTAAGAATTGATATCGTCTAAGTAAATTAAAAATAACCGTTCTAAAAACCCCAATTATCAAAGTTATTAGCCTTTTTCTTTTTTAAAAAAGAAATAGGCTAATAAACCAATTTGAATCGGTAATAAAACCTTAAATATTGTATTAGTCTTAGCCAGTGCATTTCGGAAGTCTTCAAGATTCCCCCCATTTTGTAAAATATACAATGGAACGATAAAAATTACTATACTCACCCCAAGAAGATAGATTATACTACTAATATAAGCTAATCGAAAATAAATAATATCTTTCAACAAGTAGTTACTTAATTTATGTTTAAAAAAAGAACTACCTGTGATTAAAGAATAAATCCCCCCTAAATATACTCCAATAAATGTCCAAATAGGTTCTGTGGAATGCTTAAAATATCCAAAAAATGATTTTTGAAATGTAAATATGAATATAATACTTCCCCATATGAACCATAGCAACACCAATTTTCTTTGATACCTAAAAAAAGGTAGATTAGTTTTTAAATGGCTCATATCCTGACTCTTTAAAAGGTTCGAATTTTGACTGTTTTAAAACTTTGCTCCCATTTCCGAAATCCTCAGATAAAAAATCATAAACTCTAACAGAAAATGAGTATTTCTCATTAAACTTATTGTTCTCTCCATAGAATAATGATGTAAGTGAATCCAGACTCTGCCAATTAATATCTAAATTGATATTCTTATCATAATATTTTCTGATCTCTTCTAATGTTACTACTTTATCTTTTTTTGTGAGCCTATCAACAACTAGAAATACGTACATTCTATAATAAGACTTCCCACTACAATAAAAGAAATTAAACCAATTACAATCCGGAGAAGTATCTCCTCTCTTTCCTTCAGGTGTTACTGGAATAGGATTTGTCACTATTCCATAACCATTACCCGTGTAAAAAAATTTGTAATTCCCTATATCATACCCCATTTTTTGAATTTCAGATTCAATTCTTTGACTAGTTTCAATCAATGGAGTATTTAAATCGAAAGCGTCGGAAAAAAATAGCTCCTCAGAAGAGTTTAAAGTATAGAAATAGCTAAAAGCATAACTATCCATATCTTCATATCCAGAAGTTATGGGAGGCTCATTTAATTCTTCAATCTGCATTTCCATATTGTAAATCAAACTAACTAGTTCTTCATTTTTAACAATTAATTGATTGAGATTTTCTTGAGTCTCTTTTTGTTTTGCCTCCAGTTCTGCATATTTCTTTTTTGACGCACAAGATGATACACATAAAACAATAACAATTAATGTTGTAATTATGAGCCCTCTATTCATCTTTACAACAATTTATCGATTATAATATCTAGTTCTTCTTTATAATCACGAACTGCAGATAAACCGTCTTGATATAGCGCTTTTAAATTATCAATATCCGCCTTATCCATTTCAGAACTGGCTAAACTTATCTTAGGTTGTATACGGTGATAATCCTCGCAATCTGCTACAGCTAAAGTTTCATATATCTGTTTAAGTTGATAATCCACAGTTTCGGAATTACCACTCATCATAATATCTATTAGGGGTTTTATCCATTTTATAGCTCCTGCATCTTTAAATTCTTTGTAGGTATATGCTTCTTTTACTGTACCGGTACCAATTGAAACTATAAGCATATCCTTGGCTCCAGGATTATCTGGCAACTTCTCATCATTTAAAATTTTTGAGAATTTCATTGTTCTTGCTTCGGCGTAAGCACATAGAGCAGGATTATTGGCAAAAACACCACCATCAATTAGAAAATGCGGTGTTCCATAAATTGATTTAATTTTGGCCGGTTCAAAATATGTTGGAGCAGCTGAAGTTGCCCGAGCTACATCTTTTAATTTATAATTAAAAATATCAGAATTCGCATCAGCACTAGTAAAAAAATGAGCCTTTCGATTCCGAATGTCATAACTGGTAATCAAACATGGTTTTAAAACATCTTTTAATGTTCTTTCCTCTAAAAAATCTGATAATGCTTCTTCCAATTCCTTTTCATCATATTTCTCATCAGATATACCTCCTAAACTTCTCAATTTTTTTCCCAATGACACATCGAATATTTCATCACCCTGATCTAAATAAATATCGAGAGCCTCTTTAGCTCCATACTTAAAATTTCCCTGTTCATCTGGGCATAAATATACAAGGGAAAGAATTCCTCCGGTGCTGGTACCTGCAATGAAATCAAAGTATTCTCCTATTTTTGCATCCGGATTACCTGTTTTATTTCTTAATTGCTCTTCAATATAAGTTAAAATTGTCCCCGGCAAGATTCCCCTTATACCTCCTCCATCGATTGATAATATCCTAACTTTCCTCATAATATGTATTGATTATTGATTACAATAAAGCAGCGAATTTTGGTACTTTTTTAGCTAATGTTACCGCTACATCACCTAATTCTCTAATATTCCCCAAAAGTTCCGCTTGTGATAAATTTTTCTCGGATGCCTCTTTAACTACATCTATTAATACACTATATACTCTTAAATCAGTCGTATCAGGAATAATACGATCTATTTGATCTTTGGATAAGCCCATCAATTGATTAAGTTCATCCTGATATATACCATCAAAAGCTTTATCCGCCTTCTCAAATTTTGTTGTAAATCTATTCCCCATATTAGTCTTTACTTATAGTTTCTTTAATCTTCGTTGTTATCTCATTGATTTTATCATAAGCCTCATCACCCTTAGTATCAATATCTCGTGCTTGAGTAATTAATTCTGAGATTTGATTGGAAACCCCTGATAATTTTGAGCTAATTTCACTATCAATTCCCTCTAGACCAATTAAATTTAAAGCTTCGTTCTGTGTATCTTTTAATTTTTGTAAGGAGCGAAGATGTGCCGTTAATACTGAATTGGCATAAAGCGTATTATTATAGGAATTGTTAATTTCATTGGTAATACTATCTTCTTCCAATAAAATAGGGGATAATAATTCCTTACGTTTATTCTCAATTTGCTCTCTGGCCGCCATTACAAAGTCAGACATATCAGTTAAAGCTTTCGATGTACTATTTTCGTCTGAATTTTCTGCAGCTTGAAATAAAGAAAAATAAATAGATTCTTCCCCCCCTTCAGTATAAGTCCTCAATTCATCCTTAAGTACAAAACTTATAATAAACGGAGCGTATACTTCATCTACAAATTTATTAATCTCCGATTTCAAATCACTATAGTAAAGGTTTAAAAGGTTTTCATGAGATTCTTTCAATACTATAAGATCTTTGCCAATTTGTTCTGAGATCGTAACGGATTCTTTTGGAATAGAAGCACAGCTAAAAAAACAAAACACTAAAATGAGATGGAAAATATGAGGATAATTTTTCTTAATCACTATATAGTTTTCTTATTATCAGATAAATATAACAATTTTTAAATTAATTTTAACAGGGTGTTTTCCCCCTAATATTGCTTTTGTTAATATGTTTCAGAATTTTTCAGTTAACCAGAACCGATGAGACTACCCTAAAAAATAAATAAACACTTGCTACTCATTTTATAGAAAAGCTACTCTCATAATTTGTCAGAATCTGAATTTTACAACTCTACTATAAATTTTAAAACCGCGTTAAAATGCAGGTCATTCTCCTGATAAATTGTTGAGGAAATAAATCTATACTCCTGACTATTAAAAATATTTTGAACATTTAATACAAAAATATAAGTAATGTTCTTTGGGCGAAATTCTATATTAGTTGTGAAGGTTTTATAATACTGATTATAATAATAAAAATTTCATACTTCAAATTTCCAAAGAATGAAATATTAAACTTCATCTCGTTATCAGAAATGAACCGCTGTCTGAATAAGTTATTTACCCTAATAGCTGTCAATAAAATTAAATTTATTGAAGGAATTGAAAAAAGATTATACCACGTAAAGTGTGTGGTAAAACCACGTTTTATAAATTTTCGGTAATAGGACATCTATTAAATATTCGAGTAAACTTTAAATTTATATTCCAAAAATTGGCCTCATTTTTCGCACAAATAGAATCGATTTTCAGAAGAGATGAAAATACTATTAGTGTGTAAAAAGAATTTATAGCTTTCGAAGTAAATAAAAATTCTCGTTTAGAATCAGATCTCGATTATTACCGATTTTATTAGCATATTGAGATGAGAGACTATAATAATCCTGATGATCAATCAGATTATAATTAGCCAGTGATTTATAATATTTATCTTCAATCGTTTGATAATCGTTCTTACTCGTTTTAGCTACTTTCTGATTAAAAAATTTCAATAAATTTTTAAATGCCAAGCTATTCTTTAAAGTATCTTGAAAAGACGCACTTCCTACATAATCACCACTATTTTGAATTACATCAAAAAATTTAAATAAACCATTGGTTTCAGTTCTACTTAAAAAAAACAATACACCTTCTATCAAAATAAAACTAGATTTCGTTCCTTTTATAGTGTTTATTTTTGAAAGTAAACTCTCCTTATAATTAGTACTAAAATCAACGCCAATAAAATGAATATTTCTTTTAGGAAGTATATAATTACGCTGCCAGTAATCAATCTTATCCATTTTATAATCAACAATCTCTGGTTTATCAATTTCTACATGAATTATATGTTCATCAAGTAAAAATGGATACATACTAAATCCGCTACCAAAGTTTATCAAAACCTCCACTTCTCCACCGGCTACAAGTTTTTTAATAGTATTTAGAAAATATCTATTTCTTAAACAATGGGTATAGGTTTCTTCGGAAGAAACATGATCTAGGTATTCTGCAACCCATTGTTCTGTTTTATTATTTTCCCACAATTTAGCAAAGTTGTCCTGACTTAAGTCTTCATCGAATGCTCGAAAGGCCGAGGTCACAAATGCTGTTTCATGTATACTTATATTTTTTTCTATTCCCATTGTGTTTTTACTTCATCCTTTGGCTCTTCCAAAAATTCTTAAATCTTCTAATAGGACAAAAAAGGGCACAAAAAATGAATAATTAAATATAACTATTTTACTCTTTGGTAATATAACCCAGGACCATCACAAGCCCACCAATTGTTTAATAAGAACTGGTCCTCTTCATCGATATAAAGGTTTTCAATATTTTCATCCGAAGAACAATTTCCAATAATAGGATTGGATTCATCATACATCAGTTGAATCGATTTTTTGTCTTCGCTTAAAATATAATGCCCCCCAAAGGATGTTTCCTTTTGATTCTCTATTCTAGTTTTTGAAAAAGAGCCATCTGATTCGAAAACATATATTTCCTGCATTTCAATTTCATCATTAGTAATCTCATAGCCAGGAATACTTCCTGTTATTTTAACAAGCTCCCATTCTTGTGGGAATTCATTAAACGAAAGGTTTTGTAATTCCCGATTTTCCTTGTCATCGGAACATGAATTTAAAATTAACATTACGAGTAAAATAAATACTTTTTCTTTCATTTTGATTTCCTTTAATCTTTATAATATAGATGTAATTTCACTGCAAAGGTTGCGTTCAAATAATAACTCATTTCCCTAAAAAGATTTTACGCTTAGTTAATTATTAATTTTTCTGTACTTTGATAGTTTTTGGCCTTAATCTTTAACAAATAAAGTCCTTCAGAAATCCCTACACTATTTAAAGTCTTAATACTCCCAAAGTCTTCCTTCTCAGCCAATTTTTTTCCTTCCAAATTGTATAATTCCATCTTACACCAACCTTCCACTGGAACATATATAAAAATTAAATCGCCCTTTTTAACCGGATTAGGAATAATATTAGATTTGTCAATTCTTACGAATTCCAGAATATCACCATGATATGCTTCTCCGGTTTTTGAAATAATTGTAATTCGATATTTATTTTTACCCTGATATGGGGAGATGTCGTTATATTTTAAATTATTGCCTTCTATGTTTTTAAAACTCTTTAAAATTTCAAATTTTCCACCATTTAATCTTTCTACATTAACCATTTCAATTCCTATTAAGGAATTCAAATAAATATTTAATGAAGCCTGTTGTCCCATTTCGCTATCTAAAAAAGCATTTGTCATCAAGCACCCATTAATTCCCCCCTCTACGACCGTAGAGTTAGTTTTATTCAAGACTAAACTGTCAATAACAGGAGCAACTGCAATTAATTTCTGTGTATTTTGAGAGAGGTTGGTAGTATAAAACGTATCCTTAACAGTTTCGATTAATGACATATACTTTCCAGTTAATTCAAATATTTGATATTCATCAACATTTGAGAGCTCTTTCCAAGAAACAACTATATTGCCATCGCATCCATATTCAACATTATGTGTTTGAAGCTCGGAAACCGAAAACTTATTGGATTTCATTTCAAAATTATCAGCTATGAGCCTAAATTGACAAATAGAAGTTATCCGAGGTGTAATCCATTCAATTTGGCGTTGGTTATTTTCAATTAAGGATATAGTTTTCCAATTAGAGTCACCAATCACATCTTTCCACTGCAGTCTAATATTCTCATACTCAATTGGATTATTTAAATCCCATTTCAATAAATAACTATTTTGAGCTGTTAACTTAGTCTCCTTTCCTGGGAAAACCCATTGATTCTTGTGTTCAAAATTATATACAAGGCTAAATTTTTGAAAATTTTTATTAGAACTATTTTTCTTTACCTTGAATTTATAATATCCAGATTCAGGATTTTCAATTGTAATTTTCTCCATATTGTTAATAGTATCAATTCCACGCCTTGCTTCCATTTTCAGTGAATCAACATTGTTAGAGGTATTTAAAATCCATGGTAACCATTCTTCAGTTAAATTCTCTATTGAAAGATCCAAATCATTAATTAGCTGTTTAGAATGTAATTTGAAGTCATATGAGGGTTCGTCATTCCAAACTAAGGACACTTTTAGTCTACTAACCGCTTCCGGAACAAAAACTTCATATATTTTATAAGTTTCGGTAGACAAGCTATCTATTATAAATTGATCCTTAAGTAAATTCTCTAAGGAGAGATCCGCTCTCATATTTCCATAACCCGACCTATGATCAAGAATTAAATCATTTTCAGAATTGTTAATAAGCAAAGCTTTTATTAAAGAACTATTTGGATATTTTTGATACTTATCCAAGTATGCTTCCTGGAGTAAACCGGTAGTAGCACTCACTAGAGCAGCTGCATCTGACGTTCCATTTATTCCGTAGGCTATTATTTCAGGCTTAATCCTACCATCTTCCAATGGGCCACTAGAGCTTAGATTCAGCACATTCCCATATATATCTGAAGCACCTACAATTATTGTATTCTTTCCATTTTTAAATTCTCCTGAAATTGTCCCATAATTACTTATACCACTATATTTTCCTCCTACAGCTGCAAAATCTCCCATATTACCGGCAGAAAAAACATGTACCATTTCGGGATGAGTATAAACCTGAACATCATAAGCTAATGCTCCTAAATCATAATAATTTTGAATTTCTGTTCCATAAGAATGATTTTGTATACTTACATTATTCTCTTTGAGTAACTCCCAATCTATTGGCATAACATCAGATAAATAAGAAAAATATAATTTCGCTCCCCAGGCACCTCCTTTAAAATTATGACTTGTGTTACCTGCCCCTATCATAATTTTTGCCATAAAGTTTGCATGATCAGATATTTCTCCAGAACTAAAGCGATTTATAATTCTTCCAGTGAGATCGGGATCTTGAAAATTTATGGGATTTTCTTTTAGGCTTAAGGTTACATGGTCTCCTCTTAGGCTAGGATAATCTGAGTGAATTTTTGAAATACCATTTGGATATAATAGTACTGAAAATTGAGAATAAGAGGCTAATTCTGGTTTTATATCTATTTTTTTTTTGCCACAAAATTCTTTTAAACTTAGTTCCTCGACAATAAAAGAATTATTACCCAGATTTGATACAAATTGAACCTTGCTATTATTGCAAAAAACGGTCATAGTATACCACCCTGGCCGGATGAAAGTGAACCACCTTGGCCGGGTCAAAGTGAGCCACTTTAGCCGGGATAAAGTGAGCCACTAAAAAGTCGATTCTATTTGTAAGGAGCCAAATGTCTTTTTTTGTAAAAAAGACCATGGCCAACAAACAAATAGATATGCGAAAAGTAAAACAGATTTTTAGGTTATACAGCCAGGGCGTGAGTAAACGCCAGATAAGTTTGAGGCTGGGTTTATCACGTAACACCATCACTAAGTACATCGCCTTTTTTCAGCGTTACCAGTTTACAAGCTACGAGGTCTCTGCAATGACCCTTGAAGAGTTACACAGGCTTTTTAAGTCCGATCAAAAACCAAAGAGCGCTCAATTGCTGACCCTGGAGAAGTACTTTCCCTATTTTGATAAGGAATTGCGCAAGACGGGGGTAACCAGGCAACTGCTCTGGCAGGAGTATTACGCAAAACATCCTGATGGCTTTAAGTTATCCCAGTTCAAGTACTGGTACCATCAGTGGACCAAAGAAGTATCACCGGTGATGCACCTTACTCATAAGGCCGGCGATAAGCTATTTATTGATTACACCGGCAAGAAACTTAGCATTGTGGATCGTGACACCGGAGAAGTGCAGGATCTGGAAGTTTTTGTGTGCGTTTTGGGCAGTAGCCAATATACCTATGTGGAAGCCTCGCCGAGCCAAAAGAAAGAAGATTTTATACGTAGCCTCGAGAATGCACTTTGGTTTTATGGAGGAGTACCCAACGCTCTGGTACCCGATAACCTGAAATCCGCGGTAACCAAAGGGAGCCGTTATGAACCCAAGGTCAATGAGACCTTCTCTGATTTTGCGGAATATTATGAAACCGCCGTACTGCCCACAAGAACATATAAACCCAGGGATAAGGCCATCGTAGAGAATGCTGTACGCATTATATATACCAGGGTATTTGCACCGCTACGCCACCAGATCTTCCATAGCGTGCCAGAAATCAATAAGGCCATACTCGAACTTCTGAAAACACATAATGAAATGTCCTTCCGGGGAAGAGAGTACTCCCGACGTTCTTTATTCGACCAGGTGGAGAAACAGGAATTAAAATCTCTGCCCTTAAAGCGATATGAGATAAAAGCCTATGCCAATGGTACCGTGCACAAGAACAGTCACATCTATTTTAGTAAAGACAAGCATTACTATAGCGTACCCTACCAGCATATAGGAAAACGTATCAAAATCATCTACTCCGATAGCCTGGTGGAGATATTCTATAAATTTGAACGACTGGCTGCACATCAAAGAGAGAAAAAGAAATACGCCTACACTACGGTTAAGGAACACATGCCATCACACCATAGGTTTGTAAGTGAATGGAGCTCTGAAAAATTTATCGCCTGGGCAGCTCATATCGGAATACACTGTAAAGCGTATATCATTGAAATACTGGATAAAAAACAACATCCGGAACAATCCTATAAATCCTGTTTAGGTATACTACACCTGGCAAAGAAGGTAGGAAACCTGCGCCTGGATAATGCTTGTAAGAGAGCTTCTGATTACGGGGCATATAATTACAACATTATTGATCGCATCCTTAAAAAAGGCTGGGATAATCTCGATGAAAACCTCGAAGAGGAAATAGTCTTGCCCGATCACCAGAACATCCGGGGAGGCCATTACTACAAATAGAAAGAAACCATTAAAACCAAGTATATGAATACGCAAACCTTAGAACAAATGAAACAATTAAGGCTCCACGGCATGATCAGGGCCTTTAGCTCCAGTTTATCCCCGCAGAGCGTGGATTACACTAATGATGAACTTATAGCTTATCTCATTCAGTCTGAATGGGACGATCGTCAGAACCGAAAGGTAGAACGCCTAACTAAAACAGCCCGCTTCAGGTATAGCGCCGTTATGGAAAATATCGATTATACTCACGACCGGAATATCGATAGAAACCAAATACAACGTTTTGCAACCTGTGACTTTATAACACAAAAGGATAATATTTTAATCACAGGCAGCACCGGGGCAGGAAAAAGCTATATGGCATCCGCCATAGGGCATCAGGCCTGTTCCCTAGGCTTCAAAACGTTGTACTTCAACACTTCTAAACTCTTTACCATGCTTAAAACATCCAAGGCCGATGGCTCTTATTTAAAGCAGGTAAGCAAGATCGAAAAACAGGATCTGCTCATACTTGACGACTTTGGACTTAAAGGTCTGGATACTATTAACAGGCACTCCCTGATGGAAATTATTGAAGATAGGCACGGAAAAAAATCTACTATAATAGCCTCCCAGTTACCGGTAGAGGCCTGGCACGAGATCATTGGAGAACAGACCATTGCAGATGCCATATTGGATCGTCTGGTTCATACGGCTCACAGAATAGATATCAAAGGGGAATCAATGAGGAAGAAACTTAAAAATAAATAGTAAATTTAACCACAGTAGAATCGATTTTGAGCACTTAGTTTGCTATGCTCACTTTCCTCCGGCGCATGTGGTTCACTTTGACCGGCTCATCCACTATTATCATGGGTATTTATATTTAGTAAATCTTTTAAAACTAAATAATTACAATTATTAAATGTTGATGCTTGTCCGTAACATAATAAATCTAAAAAAGAAAGGGCAATCATAAAATAGAGTTTTATAATTGCCTTCTCTTTATTCTTAAAGGTCAACGACATTAAACCCATGTAAATAATCCAACGCGATGATATCATTTGCTGTAAAAGGTCGATTGACTCCTCTGTTAATACAAGCTAGCATCCAAGAATTTGGGCTGTTACCTACAGGAGTACCAGGAATATGGACTGCGCCTATATTCTTTGTATCAGCTTCCATACCACCACTACCGCAACTTAGGCTTCTATTAAAATAATCGGTATGTCTAAATCCGATAGTATGTCCCATTTCATGAGCTATAATCGATCCTATAAAATCCGTATCGGTTTCTGTCTGAAGTTGCAATATATTTAAATGTATTTCTGCTCCAGGAATAATTTCTGTTCGCGTTTCTCCAGATCTTGTAGTATAAGTATACTCAGAAGGTGGATCAGCGTAGCCCCATACCCCTAACATGTCACTATTAGGGTAAAAATCTGTTATATAACGTGAGTTCGACTTAAGCAGATAATCTTTGATCTATAATTTCTAGGTTTAAAGAGGGTTTTTTAGGAAAGAAGCTGTAGGCGATTAGTCCAGAGAGTAGGTTTGAAAGGAAGTTGTCAAAGCTTCTGTGCCTGGTATG